>JAERTF010000163.1 GCA_016845105.1 Bacteroidota bacterium
GCATATTATTTCTATTAATATTTATTGGATTCACTGGATTTTCACAAATTTACGTAGGTGAAGTAAATATTAATAAGAAAAAAGGCATTAATTATGTGGAATTAGTTGGTGTAACCAAGAATTTCAACATTGATGTTTTCATTGATTATGGTCAGACAAAACCAAAAGTTGAAGAGATTCGAGATAAAAACGGCACCATTGCCCGCTCAAACAATATTATTTCGGCATTGAACCTTATGACAGATAATGGTTGGATATTTGTTAGTAATTATAGTTATGGGACAAAGGACGAAAATGTTGTTAAGTATCTCATGAAGAAAGAGAAATAGACTCTGGCGTAACTATCCTTTGATTAAATATTCAGTGACTTGAGTGTTATTTATAGGCCTATTTGCTAACTTTAGCTTATTTATTATATTAAGCGCTTTAATAAAAAAACTTACCTTTGGCAACTGGATTAATAATCCTCTTACCTTATTAATAATTAGTAATCCTTCAAAAGGAGCTTAATTATATTGGAAAAGCAATTGTATTTTCAGTAATCTATGAAGATATTAAATATGAAAAACTAATTCTCTCAATAATTTAAATATGAAAAAACAATTACATTTTATTGTCGGAGCTTTTTTGAGTTTATTTCTTTATATACCTGTGTTTATTAACGCACAAGAGGTTGTTGACGATCCAAATCTGGATCGAATTCCACAATGGTATATTGATCAAACTCAAAATATGACTCGTATGCCATCAGAAGTTATTACTATTAATGACTATGATAATTTTTATTTAGGGGTTGATTTTGCAGAAGGTCATATTAGCGTTAATCCCCTTGCTCCAACCGAATTCTTTACTGCGTATAATATTGATGATTCGCATTATACAATGAATGGTCATGATTGGTTCGATAGCAACCCATCATGGGGAACATCAATGAGGGGAGATCCAATTACTGCTTATGATAGTTTAGGCAACTTATATTATGAAAACATGTATGGTTCAAGCATCCAGGGATGTAAAGTAGTAAAGTCAACCGATAACGGACAAACATGGGGCGCAGCAGTAAATGCGATTTCTGGTAACGACAAAAACTGGATGGCAGCCGATCAAACCTCTGGGCCATATGCAAATTATGTCTACACAGTTATGACAAATAGTGGTTCTGGTAATTTTGCACGAAGTGTTGATCATGGACTAACTTGGCAAAATACCTTTTCTCCTTCCACTCAATCCCTACCAGGAATGATGGTTTGTGTTGGTGCCAATGGAAATACTCCTGGTGGCTCAGTTTATGTTGTAACCAATAGTGGAAGTTCATTTGCTTCTACTTATACTTTTTATGAATCAAATGATGGGGGAGCTACGTTTACTTATAAGTCGGCACAAAATTTCGCAGGCTATGTTGGTAAAAATGTTAGTGGTAGAAACTCTGTTGAAAATATGCGTACACGACCATATCCTTTCATTACTGCTGATAATAGCACAGGTCCATATAGGGGTAGGCTATATTTAGTTTATGCTTCCAATGACCCACCGGGCGATGGAAACAAACCAGATATATGGAGTAGATATTCTGATGATGGCGGAACAACCTGGTCAAATGCAAAAAGAGTAAATTCAGGTTTTACACCTACTTTAAGTCATCAATGGCAACCTGCCACATGGTGCGACAAAGAAACCGGCAGGCTTTATATTCAATGGATGGATAGCAGAGATTCGCAGATGAATGATAGCGCTATGATTTATGCTACATATTCTGATAATGGGGGTGAAACCTTCCAAATGAACAGAAAAGTTTCCAACGAAAAAATGAAAATCAACTGTAGTTCCTGTGGTGGTGGTGGTACACCAAGATATCAGGGCGACTATAGTGGAATTGTTTCAAACTCTGATGTATCAGTGCCAACTTGGAGTGATTTTAGATGGGGAAGTTTTGCAACATTCACTGCGTTTTTCCCTGACTTTGCCATGAGAGTGTATCCAACCACAAAGGATATTGCATTAAGTGATACTATTTGGGCGGTTATTCCACATACAAAGCTATATACAAACGAAGCATTATTTTCAGCAGCCATAGAAGACCCAACATCTGGATCATTTGCAATTGACTTTCCAGATGGTAATAAACTAATTTCGTTTCCTGATTCAATTCCTATTGTAATTACTATTGACCAAGTTCCCCAAGGAGAATATATACTTAGCATAAAAGGCGAAGGCCCGAATGGTACACCAGTACATTTTCGTGATGCTATAATTAATGTCATTCCTTTAGGTCCTCCTGTTGCAGATTTTACTGTAGCCGATACAGCAACCTGTTTGGGAAGTGGAGTTGACTTTATTGACGAATCAATTGGAGCCTTGGGATGGCTATGGACATTTGAAGGAGGAGAACCAGCTACTTCTACAGATCAATTTCCCATGGGAATTGTATATCCATCAACGGGTTCATTTGATGTAAGTTTAGAAGTTACAAACCCAGATGGTTCAGACCTAATTACTAAGCCTGATTTTATCATGGTTAACCCATTATCAGAACCTCCAACAGGTGAAAATGTGGCTGTATGCAAAAATGATATTATTCCACCCCTTATGGCTGAAGGAGAGAATATACAGTGGTATAGCGACCCTGAATTAACTAATTTGGTACATTCTGGAAATTCATTTTTAACCAATGATACCGAACCCGGTGATTACCCATATTATGCTACACAAAATAATATAGGTTGTGAAAGCGAAGCATTAGAAATCACCTTAACTATTTATGAAACACCTGCCGTTTCATTATTGCCTCTCGATACCGTGTGTTTAAGTACTCAGCCATTTGAAATAATGGGAGGAGAGCCTCTTGGAGGAAATTATTATGGTGATGGTGTTGAAGATAATATATTCAATGCATCATTGGCAGGTATAGGAACTCATACACTTGGTTATGTATATTCTGATGAAAACCTTTGTGCAGATACAGCCAATCAAACTATTACGGTTCTGCCTTTGGATGAAGTTACACTCAGCCCTTTTCAATCTATTTGTGTAAACGGTGAATCATTTGCTCTCTCAGGTGGGATCCCAGAAGGAGGCACATACTCAGGTAATGGTGTAGTAGATAATATTTTTGACCCTGAGCTGGCCGGTTCAGGAGATCATCAAATTACTTATACAATTATAAGTGGAAATGGTTGCCCAAGCCCGGTTTCTCAGACCATAACAGTATTTGAATTACCAGATGTAAACATTGGAAATGACACCACTATTTGTGGAGATCAAACTATTACCCTAAATGCTACTCTACCAAATGCTACTTCATACTTATGGGCACCTGGCGGACAAACAACACCTAGTATTGTTGTTGATTCGACAGGTATTGGTTATGGTTCTCAGGAATATGGCGTTATTGTTACAGATGAAAATTCATGCTCAAATGATGATCTAACAACAATTACATTTATTAACTGTACTGGAATTAAGGATATTGTAGGATTATCTGCAGTTAGCTTATATCCAAACCCCAATGAAGGAACTTTTAATTTTAAGATAGAGGCACATAAGTCAATAGTAGTAGATGTTAAAATATTTGATGTTTTTGGCACTAAACACTTTGAAAAAACTCAGCTTGAAATAACCGGTGATTATGATTCAAAAATAAGTTTATCTGATCCAAAACCGGGAATCTACTTTATTTCCATTGAAAACAAAGAAGGTTCTTTCATTAAAAAGTTCTTAATAAAATAAAGAACTTCAATAATATTAAAATGAAATATCTGAAAAAACCTGGAATATCGTTTCAGGTTTTTTCTTTATGTGTACATTTGATAAGTAAACTAAAGTATCAATTTGATAATAATAAAGTGATCAGGTATAGTCTTTCCAAAATAATAATGTTTTTGGCAGTAGTATTATGTAGTTGTTTACAAAATATTATTGCTCAATCTGATATTACACCTGACACCGTAGTTCAATCCCAATCTATGGATTCATCAAGTGTTTTAATTGATGAAATTGTTGTAACAGGCACAAGAAATTCCAAACGAATAATTGACATACCTTACCCTATCACTAGGCTAGATTATACAAGTTTTAAATATGACAGTAAAGTTGCTGTTGATGATGTTCTATCTTCGGTACCGGGATTGTTTTTACAATCAAGATATGGTAATCATGATGTAAGAATATCAATAAGAGGATTTGGCAGCAAATCAAATTCTGGCATACGTGGAGTAAGAATATTATTGGATGATATTCCAGAATCGGAGCCCGATGGTCAAACACGAATTGAAGCGATAGATTTTAACTCCATTGGTAGTATAGAAATTGCCAAAGGAAATCTTTCATCACTTTACACAAATGCACCTGGAGGAGTTGTTAATTTTATAAATGATATTGATTTTAAGAATTCCTTTGCGGTTCAATTTAATCAATTTGGTTCATTTGGATTACGTAGAAATGGAATTAAAGCAGGTGTTCGTACTAATAACTATAGGATTCTGGCAACCTATAGTAACCACAACTATGATGGATTTAGGGCACATAATACCGAAAGTTGGAATATAGTAAATACAGTAATTGAAACTTCTCATTCAAATAATTCAACTCTAAAAATTCTCTTCTATTTTGCTGATGGAATTATTAAACTACCCGGTTCATTAACAAAAAATGAATTTGAGGCTGATCCGTACCAAGCGGATCAAAGAGCAATCGACCGGGATTTAAAACGAATATCAACGAAAGGTCGGTTAGGAATTAGATACAATACTAAATTTGGAAAAAAACTTAACAACGAATTTGAACTAACCACATATGCAACTATTAAATATTTCGAACGAACATCAAGAGTTTTTAGAATTATTAATCGTAATGGACTAGGAGTTAGAGCAAGATATTCAAATACATCGAATTTATTTGGGCATGTAAATGAATTTACAATAGGAAGCGATATTCTGTTTCAACCTGCAAGAACCGAATATTACGACAACATAGCTGGCCAAAAAGGCGATCAGATATTGCAACTACTAAACGAAAAAATATATAGTAATGGCTACTATATTTCAAACAATTTTGCCCTCATCGAAAAAAAAATGTTTTTACTATTAACCGGCAGATACGATCAAATAGTATTTAATCTGCGTGAAGAAACATTACCATCTAGAACTGACAAACGCTCCTTTAAAGCTTTTGTTCCAAAAATCGCATTAAACTATAAACTTACTGAACTTATATCAATTTATTCATCATATGGATATAGTTTTGATAGTCCGGCTAAAAATGAACTCGAAAGTTTCGACCCAGCATTGCTTTATAACCCCGAGTTAGATCCACAGCAAACCAAAAGTTTAGAACTGGGGATTAAAGGGTATGTAAACAACCCTAACTCATTATTTTTAAAGAGACTAATGTTCGAGGCTACACTTTTTGATCTAAATATTATCGACGAAGTAGTTCCATATGAAATATATAATGAAGTCTATTTCAGAAATGCAGCAAAAACAAACCGTCGAGGAGTTGAACTTGGATCAAATGTAAATATTATCAATCATCTCGACTTTACCTTTGCCTATACGTTCTCTGATTTTAAATATGAGTCATATTCTGCTCTGGCATTAGAAATTGACTCCACTGGTAATATAATCGAAAAAGAAGAGGATTATTCGGGAAATATAGTCCCAAGCGTTCCAAAGAATAATCTTTTTATGTCATTGTCATATGGCTATCCCATCAATGGAAAAATAGAGGCTTTCGCCAAGTTTAGTTATCAAGGCATCAGTGGCTTGTGGGTAAATGATGCAAACTCAGATAAAACAAATGGATATCAATTGTTGAACTCTGTTTTGGGAGTTGATATGAAGTTTGGTAAACTGAATATACTTCTTTCGGGAGGAGTTAATAATATTATGAATGAAGTATATGTTGGGTTTACCAATACAAACTCTGCTGAGCATCGTTATTATGAAGCTGGTGAACCCAGAAATTATTTTGCAACAATAAATATTGGGTATAAGTTTTAATATGAATGCACAAATAAACATACAACATGGGAATAAGTTAAGCCCATCATATCCTGAGGCTTACAGGCCTTTTAACCCCTCTACCATTACAAATGCAATCTACATTCTGATAATTATTTTTATAATATTTTCATTAATCTTTTCAAATAATTTGTTTGGTCAGGATGAATACAATGGATTATCTTTTAGCAAAAATTACCGAATATACCCGAGCAATGTTACACAAACCGAAGTATTTATTACAGTCAGCCCAATTAATGATAATATCCTGTTTTCATCATGTAACACATTATCCTTTATTCCATTTTTCGTTAGTGAAGGGATATATGTAACAACAGATGGAGGATCTGTATGGCAAGGCAGCGATAGTTGCTCTGGAGAACCTGTTTCATTTCACGGGGGCGATCCCGGAATTGCTATCGATAAAGATGGTAGGTTTATCTTAACACGATTGGGAAGATCACCATTTGTTGGTCTTTACTCTCATTTTTCAAACGATAATGGTAAAACATGGTCAGCCCAATCTGTAGTGTCTGTCAGCGATCTAGAAAGAGCAGCAGTTACCACCGATGCAATATCAAATAGCAATTATTATGGAAGAACATACTCCACTTGGGTTAAATTTTCACCACCATTTCCAATGGAGTTTTCCTATGTAGTTAGTGGTAGCCAAACATGGAGTACTCCTATTCAAATCAATTCCCCTACAAATAGGTGTGCTGGAGGAGATATTGTTGTAGGTCCTGATGGAAAAATTTTTACTTGCTGGGCTGGCGTTACCGAAAACTCACCGTTTAAAGAAATCTATGTTGGGTTTGCCTCTTCAAGTAATGGAGGATTAAACTGGGATGTTAACGAAAATGCATATGATATAGTTGGCATAACCGGACTTCTACCAGAAAAAGGAAACATAAGAGTGAATGGGCTTCCCGGTATTGATGTTGATAAAACAGGAGGTGATAGAAATGGATGGTTATACATAGTAACTGGCCAAAAAGATATGACACCTGCCGGAAATGATCCAGATATAATTTTGAACCGTTCAATTGATGGTGGATTGACATGGTCACCCGGTATTCGCGTTAATCAAGATCCCATAAACAATGGCAAAATCCAATATTTCCCAACTGTTCATATTGATAAATTTGGTGCAGTTAATGTTATTTTCTATGATGATAGAAATACCACCAGTGATTCAACAGGTGTATATTTAGCACGCTCTCAGGATGGCGGCGATACATGGAAGGAATATGAAATAAGTGATCATAATTACAAGCCCAATCCAATTGGAGGTTTAGGTCAGGGATACCAAGGCGACAATATTGATATAACGTCTACCAACACAAAACTATGGCCAGTTTGGATGGGTAACTCAACCGGAACATACCAAATCTGGACATCGCCAATTGATTTCAATGAATTGGATTATATTGGGAATACTGGTAATTCTCATTTTGAGCTAAAACAAAATTTCCCAAACCCTACTATTGGTAAAACAACTATCATGTATAAACTATTACAACCAGCTCATGTATCAATTGCCATTCTGGATTTTTTTGGAAACGAACTGGTTTTATTAGTTAATGAAAAAAAAGAGTTAGGTGACCACCAAATTTCTTTTTCTGCTGAAAAATTGGGGTTAAAACCCGGGATATATTTCTACCAACTAAAATCTGACAATAAACAACAAACCCGAAAGATGGTACTATCTAATTAATATCATTTGCCTTGCTTTTGAAATATAATTGCCATCTACCAATTGATAATAATAAATTCCATTTTTTAAATTGTTACCATCAACAAAAACAGAGTATTTATTATTGGTTTCCTGAATTGGATTAATTGACTTTAATTTTACGCCTGCAAGATCATATATAATAATATGAGCATCTGAGGATAATAAACTATTTGGATGAGTTACTATCTCAATTGTTGTACCAACGGAAAATGGGTTTGGATAAATCTGCAACAACTTTACTACTGTATCTATTTCCCTATGAGTTACTATATTCACTTGCGTGGAAGGAATAAACTTTAAAAAAGCTCCATCATTTCCCACCGCATAACCATGTAATGAATCAGTAAAAACTACATCAAATATTGCGCAAGAATCTGGAGTTGAAATTTCTTCCCATGATTCTCCGACATCCAATGTATAAATAAATCTTTTTTGTGGGCCCAATGGTGACCAACCCTCCTTCGAGTTTACAAAATCAACATCATAGGCAATTCCCTGAACTCCAATTTCTTCGTAATCCCAATTTATTCCTCCATTTGATGTATTAGTAAATCCAACACCATAACCAAAATCAGGATCACCACCTGAGCCCATAACATTAACCGAATCGAATAAATATAAACCATGAACCTCATCGGCAGGTGCATCATCAGTACTAATTGCATACCATGTATTACCACCATTACTCGTACGCCATATAACTCCAGCAATATCAAATATACCGCCAGAAGCATATCCATACTGTTCATTATAAAACTTAAGGTTTAAAACCGGAAAAAAAGCCAGTGTACTTGTATCAATATTCGCTTGTTGCCATGAAACTCCACCATCCATAGTATGTACAATTGCATGTGGAGTTCCTCCCATCCATCCAGATAATGTATCATGAAACACAATACTTGTGATAAAAATATTCTCTTCCGGATAATTACTGACTAACCAATCCTCTCCACCGTTTGTAGTACTTAGAAGAATTGTACCGTATGGAAGAGTTGTATAATTAAATGCTGATGCCCACCCATAATTACTATCTAAGAAAAACACATTAACGATATCATTATCAATATTGCTTTCCTGTATTTCCCAACTATTTCCTCCATCAGAAGTGTGTATAATTACTCCTGAGTCTCCAACTACCCATCCAGTGATACTATCAGTAAAAAAAACTGAATTGAAGTTTTTATTTGTTAGAACCTCTAATTTTTCCCATGTGCCCTGTCCATAACAATCCACTTGAATGTGATGAAATACAATTATTGACAATATTACAATCAAGAATTTAGGCAAAATCAAATATTAAAATGTTAGATAAAGTGCAAAGTTAAGAAAGCCCGTGGAGCAATTATTAAAATAGGCTGGTTTCGACAACAAAAGTTTAAATCTGCGATTCTTACTATAAATAATCCTTTACCTTTGGTAGTACAAATTAACCAACAAAGTTAGTGCAACGAAATGTCATCTATCACACCGTTTAAATTATTAAAAGTGATACCATTACTACTTCTAATTGTTGTAATTCCTTTACTTAAAACAACCGCAAACCTTGACGAAGGCCTGTTAATAAGATTTATTGGTTTAATATTACTTACTCTGTTCCTATTAACTGTTGCGCGTATAAAAAAAACAAATACAATTCATTACTACCGTCATCCTTTGGTTATTATTTACTTTCTTTTTTGTCTATTTACAGGATTTCGGCTACTATGGGGTAATACTTATGGTGATACAATTTTCGATTGGATTAAAATATCATCGTACTTTATATTAACGATGGTCTTAATTCAAACATACTCATATGAGACCCTTAGATCAAAAATTCCCTTATTAATTTCCATATTAGGATTTATTATTTCAATTATTGGATTATATGAGCTATTAATCCAAATGCAAAATGGGTTACTACAAATACCACTAAGCACATACCAAATCAAATCTGTTTTTGGTCACAGAAACCTTTTCGCTCAAATACTATTTTTATGCCTGCCTTTTCAGATATATTGTGTAGTTAGTGAAAGATCAAGAATAATGAAATTTCTATTTTCATTTGCTATGATCATTAACATATTTCTAATAATTGTAATATCAAATAGGGCAACATGGCTTGCTCTAATATTGGGATTCATAACCATTGGAGTATTAGAATATATTAGATATCGAATAACAAAACTTACCATATTACACAATGCAAATTCACTCAAATTTGTTTTAATTTCGTTACTCATAGGGATTTCGGTTGCATTTATATTCTTCAGTTATTATACACATTCATCTGATGCACAAAACCATCTAAATGAGATTGCCGAATTAGACATTGGGTCAGGCAAAGACAGAATTGAACTTTGGAAACGAACAATAAGTATAATTAAAGAATATCCAGTTGCTGGGTGTGGTGGAGCCAATTGGAAAATCGAAGTGCTTAGATATGGCAATGAAGGATTGGTTTCTGAGGATAATATTACTTTCTACCAAAGACCCCATAACGATTTTTTATGGATTACTAGTGAATATGGTGTTATAGGAGGTATGCTTTATTTGCTGATATTTATGTTTGCCATATATCTTTTGGTGAAAAGAGTTTTATCAAGAAACGTAAAGAATATATTATTTAGTTATGCACTTTTATTTGGTTTAATTGGTTTTGTTGTTTTTTCATTCTTCAGCTTTCCCCACGAACGAGTCGTTCAAAATATATTTCTTTCTATATTTCTTGCATCAATAATACTTGGGAATTCAAATTCTAAAAAAGAAAAAACTATTATCAAAAAATGGCTTATTGGTACTATATTATTGATTGGCTTTTTGATTGCTATTTCATCATTGTTTATTGGATTCTCCAGATTGCTATCAGAAAAACATCTTAAAAAAGCATTACAAGCCAAATCAATGAACAATCATTCATTGGTTATTTCAGAAATTGAAAATGGGATGAATTCCCTCTATAGTATTGATCCAACATCAACACCATTAAGTTGGTATCAGGGTTTAGCGTGGTATCAACTGGGCAATATTGACAGTGCTCTTATATTTTTTACAAAAGCATATGAAATGGTGCCATCTCATGTTCATGTATTAAATAATCTTGCAACAGCATATTCACAAAAAGGAAGAAATGAGGATGCAATTTTCTTTTTTAAAAAAGCTATTTCTGTTTATCCAAAATTTGACGATGCATCTTTAAATCTTTGCGCTGTTTATTACAATATGGGTAAGTTGGATAATGCATATTCCACTTTAAAGAAAATTGATGTTAATTCAAAACACCCTAAATATAAAAAATATTTAGTGGCAGTATTAAAGCCCTTAATTACAAACCTCCTTGTTGACTCAGGCAATACAGAATTAATTAAAAAACTACCCGATGATGAAGAATGGTATATTAGAATTCATAATTTGTCGAAATCCTTTAATACTCCTCTAAAAGATATTATATTTGAAAACAATGCATTTACAAACCTAAATAACTTATAAAACCAGTTTATAATGAAAAATAGCAAAGCTTTATTATCACTTCTACTTTTATTAATATCAACAACAGTTTTTTCTCAAGTATTAACAACAGTTGAACCCGATAGTGCTATTCAGTGTCAACAACTTACCATAACGGTTACAGGTGAGAACACTAATTTTTACCAGGGGACAAGTGCATTATGGCTACAGTTAGGCTATTCAAGTATTAATCCAGCCACGACAAATGTGATAAGCCCAACTGAAATTGAGGGTGAGTTTTTCTTTAGCCCTGATAATGCGGCAGGAATATATGACGTTCATGCATACAATGGTGGAGGATCGGGTGATATGGTTATACCAGAAGGTTTTACCCTAAGCCAAGTCGACAATCAACCTCAACTTATTAATTCTGTTCCTGATACAGCAATTACCGGCGATACAATTGTTATAATAATAACTGCTGAATATACTCATTTCGATTCCCCAAATATTACCAATGTAGTAAAGCTCAGATCAAATGTTGCACAGTATTTGCATCCATTAATGTTAACCGAAATCGATTCCGAATCAATTGAAGCAAGTTTTTATATTAACCCAAATCTCCAGATATTTGGAAATTATGATCTATACGTAAGTAACCAACTGGATGGAAATTTAATACTATCTGATGCCTTGTATATAATAAATGGTGGGAATACTCCAGAAATAATCTCGGTTGATCCAAATTCAGCCTATCAAGGTGAGGAACTTAAATTAACTGTTACAGGAACTAATACATTGTTTCAGCAGGGTTCAACAAGTTTACGACTATACAAACCAGGAGCAGGAGTTATTGATTCTGAAAATCAGTATGTAGTTAATGATTCCATTATAGAAGGGGATTTTATTTTCAATTCTGATCATGATACAGGATTATATAATATTGAAGTTGTAGTTTGGGGATTAACTGGTGTAATGAGTCTCCAGGAAGGATTTCATTTATTATCAGAAGGTGAATCCCCATACTTATTGTCGGTAAACCCTAGCTCGACAAAAGAAGGGACTAGGGTTATTCTCATAATTAAAGCGAAAAACACCCATTTTGATATGGCAGGAAACACCCCATCAGTAACTTTAATACAAGGTTACGAGGAATTATATTGTCAAGATATAGTTGTCATTGATTCAGTTACTCTAGAAGCAAACTTTGTTTTCTCGTATGAGAATTATTTAGGCTATCATGATCTTGAAGTATACGCCCCCCTTGATGGTACCTTAATTCTGGAAGACTGTTTCGATTTAATTGAATCAGAACCAAATGCCTCAATCGTTTCTGTTAATCCTGATTCTGCATATATCGATGATCAAATCACAATAAGTGTTACCGGAAAAAACATAATCTTTATGCAGGGAACCAGCAACCTAAGTCTTAAGCAAGGCAGTTTATCAATATCACCCATTAATCAAGAGATAATAAATGACACTACAATTACTGGCAAATTTAGTTTCTTAAACACATTTCCAACCGGAAAATATGATGTTAATATCGACAATTGGTACGCCTGGCCTGCAATGAATTTACAAAATGGTTTTACATTGGAATTATTTGATTTTATTGATGAATCAGATAAACTTACTCTATTAACAGTTTACCCAAATCCATCAGATGGATTTCTAACAATTAAAAGAAATTTTGGTTCAGGAGAAACATACCATCTTACTGTTTTCAGCCAGTCTGGTAATATCACCTATAATGATGAATTATTAGGAGATGAAACAATTAAAAAACTCAACCTAACACACCTAAAACCAGGGTCATATTATCTTAAAATTAAGGGAGATAACAATGAACAGGTTAGTTCATTTATTATAAAATAGCGATCGATTTATAATTATTAAATCAAATATCATGAAAAACATCACAATACTATTTGTTATACTAATTTCTTTTTCCTTACATATAGTTTCACAAACTTTATCAGATATAGACCCTGAAACAGGCCTACAATGTGAGAAATTAACGATAACAGTAACTGGTGAGAATACTAATTTTATTCAAGGCACTACCATACTATGGTTAAATCTTAATGGTGAAGAAATAAACGCCAAAAATGTCAACGTGACAAATTCAACAATTGCAAGTGGTGATTTCTTTTTTAATCCCGATCATGAAGTAGGCTACTATGATGTTCATTCTCGGTCTGGTTGGACTTCAGCAATGAAGCAAGATGGTTTCTTTCTTGGTCAAACAACAAATCCACCTGGAATAGTAAACTCAGAACCCGGCTCTGCTCATAAAGGTGAAACAGTTACACTAACTATCACAGGAATTAATACACATTTTGATGCTGTTGGAGTTGAAAATGATGCTTGGCTTACTAGCAACAATGGTGGTTTTTTTAACGATCCCGAAATAAATGTAATTGATTCTACACACATTGAAGCATCATTTTATTTAGCTACTCATAAACCTACTGGTGAGTACACTTTGTTCGTAAGCAATCTGCTTGATGGAGTTATGTCGTTGGAAAATGCATTGCAAGTAACAAATACGCCCATGGGCGAAATTGCATATGTTGATCCTAACTTAGCATATAAAGGAGATGATTTAACATTAACAGTTATCGGAAAACACACGTTCTTTTTACAAGGTAATACTGATTTCAAACTTATTAAATCGGAAACAGATTATATTTTCCCTTACTTTAGTATGGTGGTTGATGATACTACCCTAGTTGGTTCATTTAATTTTGATAACAGTTGTGATCCCGGGGTTTACGATGTGCAGGTTAATAGTTATAGTGGCCTGGTTTTTATTCTTGAAGATGGATTTGAATTATTAAATTCAACATTCTACCCAAACTTAATTAGTCTTGCGCCTGACATTACTCATCAAGGAAAAAGAGTTGTGATTCACATTACTTCCGAAAATACCAATTATGACCAGGAAGGTAACCTTCCATCAGTGACATTAACAAATGAATATGAAGAATTATATGGAACTAACATAGTTGTAATTGATTCAAATAATATTAAAGTTGATTTTGTTTTTTCGTATTCTAATCTTACTGGATATAGTGATCTGAAAGTAGATTCTCCATTGGAAGGAGTATTAACTATCGAAAACGCATTCCGTTTAATGGAGAGTGTACCCAATGCATCTATTATTAATATTGATCCCCAATCGGCTTATGCCGGAAACTTACAAACGATAAATGTATCTGGAGAAAACATTGTTTTTATGCAAGGTACAAGCAATTTGAGTCTTTCAAAGGGCAATTTATCAATTACCCCCGTCACCCAGGAAATTATAAGTGATACAATTATATCTGGAGAATTTGATTTGTTGTCTACTTTCCCAAGTGGTAAGTATGATGTTAATGTTGATAATGGGTATGCATGGCCATCATTGAAATCAATTGAAGGTTTTAATTTGAAACTTTTTGATTTTATCGATGAAAATAATTCTAATTCATTGGCCAAAGTTTCTCCTATTCCATCCAATGGTTTTCTCATAGTTAACAGAAACAAAAGTGTTGATGATATTTTACACCTTTATGTTTATAGTTCTAAGGGTCTATTAGTATTTGATTGTTTACTTGAAAAAGGGATACAAGAAAAACAAATTGATTTATCCTCACTGCCTAAAGGCGCTTATCTATTGAGGCTTGACAATGGTGCAAAAGAAGAAACCATAAGAATTGTCATTCAATAAACATCCTGGGCAAATGCATATGATTAATCTAATATTTTACATAACATTCACCTATATTTAGTAAGATGCATTTTTTTAATCAACTATTAGATTCTTTGAGAGCCCCATTAATCCTTTTTACAATTATGTTAAATATCTATCGAAAAGGTAGGGCTGTGCAAATAGAACTCTAAGAATATAGAAATATTTCGCAAAGTGATTTAGATATGATTGGTCTGAATAGACATCTCTTATCTTACAATTTTACATTTTATTACACTATTTTGAGCAGTGGTAATTTTTGCAAAGAAAATACCTTTCCTTGGGAGGAATAAATGATTCGCACCTCTATAAATTCCAATTACCCTACCTCTTAAATCAGAAACAGAAACCTGATGTATTTCCTCCCCATCTATCTCTATATCAACATAATCACCTTTGTTGTATACGGTTATATGACTATATTCTTCTTCTTCAATCCCAACTATTACGTTAACATTAATATCATCTGAAACAGCACCACAAATATTACTTACTACTACCTCATAATTTCCTGACTGACTCACGACAATAGACTGTGTTGTATCTCCTGTTGACCACAGATATGTGCAACCTGGATTACCAGCATATAAGATAATCGAATTACCTTCATAAATGGTGATATCATCTCCAAGGTCAACAATTGGCAACTCCTGTACTACTACTTCAAAAAATGCAGGGTTACTTAATCCACAATAATTTAAAGCACGCACTTCAATAATATGAGTACCTAGCCCATTCCAATAGTATGACATCACAGCTGAGTCAGAAAGTTGAACAATATCATCAACCTTCCATTGGCATAACTCACCCGATCCAACATTAGTTGAATAAGGCGAAGTTGTTCCGATACATACAATATCATCTCCCTGTATGGGATCCGGCTGATTTGGTATATCACTAACAACAACAAATAATGAATCAGCAATAAAAGTGATTGTATCACATTCAAACTCAAGTTCAATATAATTATCACCATTGCTGGTCCAAATAATTTCAAGCGTATCAAATGCTGATGTTTGTAACACTCCGTTAACATACCAGTTTACATCACACCCTAAAGGAATATCAGAAGTATAAACAGAAGTAGCCCCTACACAAGATGTTTCAGGTCCCATTACATAAACTGGGTTTTCGGGAGGAGTGGCTATTGTATCAATCAAATTTTTAGCCTCGATGATATCATGAGCCATTGCAATATTTGACATTAATATGAATAACCAAATGTATTTCATATAAAACTATTATCCCAAGTTTAGTAATAAACAAATAAAACCATCTATTTTAGCTCATCTGAGGGGTCCCAAAGATATGATCTGAAATTCTTTATACTATTATTCTCAATTTCTACCCCTTCACTTCGGAGCAAATCAGCCATAATATCTGTACCCCCAAAATGTTTCTTGCCAGTGAGTAATCCATTTCTATTAACAACTCTGTGAGCAGGAATATTTTTTGGTATATTTCTCGATGAATTTAACGCCCATCCAACCATCCGTGCCGAGCCTTTGCTCCCCAGATAAGCAGCAATCAAACCATATGATGAAACTCTACCCCGAGGAATCTGAATCACTATATCGTACACTTGCTGAAAAAAGCCTTTTTCCATTCTATCAAAGGGTATTTAATGATCCTGTTTTTGTTTCAACCTAAACTTTAGAAATTTAATTTTCGTTCCATTGATGAGCCACTTTTTCTCATAAAAAGTTTGAATATCAGTTAGAATCGGGTCATTTTTTTCACCATAAACATCATAGGTTTGGTATAGTAATTCATGACCATTATTTTTAATGATATCCAATGTATATTCAAAAAAAACAATATTATCTGTTTTTAGATTAATAGTTCCACCGGGTTTCAAAACTTTGTAATATCTTTCAATAAATTGAGGAGAAGTTAATCTTCGCTTTTCTTTTATTACACTTGGGTGTGGATCAGGAAAAGTAATCCAAATATTGCTAATCTCATTTGGCCCAAACATATACTCAATAAGATTAATTCTCGACCTGATAAAAGCAGCATTTTTTATGTTACCCTCTTCTGTATTCTTTAAACCTCTCCATATTCTGGCACCTTTAATATCAATACCAACAAAATTCATATCAGGAAACATACTGGCTAATCCTGTTGTGTACTCTCCTTTTCCACAGCCAAGTTCAACAGTGATGTCATGTTTGTTTTTAAAGAATCCATTGCTCCAGTTTCCTCGATGTTCAAAGCCTTTAATGAGGTGTTCATAGCTTAACTGAAACATATTATCGAAAGTTTCATTTTCGGCAAAGTGTTGAAGCTTGTTCTTTTTACTCACTTTTAAAAGATTTAATCTATTTCACAAGTAACCAGGCCTTGGGGTTATTATCATTTCGTATGGCTACTAATTGGTTATTGGCAGAAGTTCGATTATTAAATGACATAAACGCAACTCTAAACATACCATATTTATTAGTATCTGCAATTAATGCATTATACCCTTGATTCTTAAGATCACTCACCAACCTATTTGCATTTGACTCTTTGGAAAATGAACCTGCAATTATAAAGTATCGATCATTTCTAGTCAGCTTAGTCTTAGATATATCTTTAACTACTTTCGAAAAGTCTTCATTTGTTTCTTCAGGTATAACTATTTCAGCAGCATCAACTTCATCTCCATCTATTGTAATGTTATCTTCTACAATAACGGGTTTTACAATAATATTACCTGTTTCTTTATCAATATGTGGCTTACCAATTTCAGGGATAACATCGCTATCATCTTCAATATCAGCATCAACATCTTTGGTATTAACATGATTATCAGTTAATGTAATATCTTCCTGTTGATTATTATCCAGTACTATTGGAAAAAAGGAAGCTGTACCTCTGCTAAGCTTTGCAACATGAGTTGAATTAATATTGGTTGATAAGTAATCGTTTACACTGGAGTAAAAAAATGGAAAATATGATGCATAACGATCAAGATAATAACCCATAGCATCTCGTCTCATATATGAATATCCAATACTCATAAGTAAGATGACAACAGCAAGAAAAATAATCTGGTTGGTGAAGGGCGACTTCCTTCGGTTCGCTTCCATCTTTCTAATTGAGGTCTTCTTTTTCTCTTCTACCTTTTTATCAACCCTATTATGAGATTTAGTTATATGTTTACTCTTTTCGATTGCCGATTTTACAACCTTCTTAACTTTCTCTTCATCCGACACTCTTCTTATGGATGGAGAAACCAATGACCCTAAACCAAAAGAATTTGAATTATAATTTATGCTTCTGTCCTGACTAAATTGAATATTTTTTTTATTGTCGTATGAGATGGATCCTATGTGCTTGAAGCTTATTTTTTTCCCTTCGTTTAAGGCATTTTGACATAAGAAAACAAATTTATCTACTCTTTGTTTTGCTGTTTTATAACCAATTTGTTCAGATTGTGCAACATAGTTTACAAGAAGTCCATCATTTGCTCTAAGGTGAATATTAAAATGGATTTTGCGATATGGTGGTGAAAATTTATCGGTAACCTCATTAATTGACACAGATTTATCTTCAGCAATAAACCCACCCAATCCAGGGATTACAACACATTCGTAATCAAACAATAATTCACCAACATATTTCGCTATTTTCATCTATTCGTCTTTAAAATTACCCAAGGAGAAAAAATGTTTGCACATTTACTTCTACAAGTAATAATTCATAACCTGCTAAAGTACACATTCTGTACGTAATTTTCAAGAAATTGTTTCAAGTTTTAGTAAGTCATCAGGGGTATCGATGGCAATGCTTTCAAAATCAGTAATATCAACAAATATGTTAACTCCGTTTTCAAGCCAGCGAAGTTGTTCAAGAGATTCGGCTCCCTCAAGTTCGCTGGTCGGCATGCACGAGATTTTTTTAAGGATCTCCGTTTTATAACCATATAATCCAATGTGCTTAAAATAATTTGTGTTCTCCAACCAGTATTGTTGCTCAATACCTCTTTGGAATGGTATAGCTTGTCGGCTAAAATAAAGTGCTCTATTTTGCGTTGATAAAACAACCTTTACTACATTGGGGTCGAATAAATCCGATGTTGATGAAATCTGTTTCGCCAGAGTCGCAATTTGAGCATTATCGTCCAACAATCGGGTTAAAACATCATCGATTTGAATATGATTTATGGTTGGTTCATCTCCCTGAATATTTATTGCTACATCATAATAGTCTTGTTCTTTTTCAAGTTGTGAGATTACTTCATTACATCTGGTTGTACCAACTACATGATCTACACTTGTCATAAGCACTTTTCCACCAAACGATACAACATGATCGTAAATGCGATCATCATCAGTGGCAACAATCACATTAGATAATATCCTTGATTTTGATACTTGTTCATATACCCTTTGGATCATACTTTTTCCTTGGATATCAACCAGAGGTTTTCCAGGAAAACGTGTAGATGCGTAACGTGAAGGAATAATACCAATACTTCTCATATTGAGTAACTATTTGGTCAATAAGTTAATTAAAACAAGCCATGAACATCTGCATTAACCTTATCAATTACAACACTTAAGTCTTCAGGATCGTTGAAATCCATATCATCAACATTTATGATAAGTAATTTTCCTGAAGTGTAGCCTTTAATCCATCCCTCATATCTGTTATTAAGTAGTTTTAAATAATCCAGTCTGATTGACTCCTCGTAATCACGTCCTCTTTTCTGGATTTGCTCAACTAATGTTGAGACAGATGCTTTTAAGTAAATTAGCAGATCAGGCGGTTGAATAAATGAATTCATTAATTCAAATAGAGAACTATAGTTATCAAAATCTCTTGTTGACATGAGGTTCATCTCATGCAGGTTAGGCGCAAAAATATAGGCGTCCTCATATATTGTTCTATCCTGAATGATATTTTTACCACTGTTTCTAATTTCAACTACTTGTCGGAATCTGGAATTCAAAAAATAAACCTGTAAATTGAAAGACCATCGCTGCATATCTTCATAAAAACTATGGAGGTATGGATTATGATCTACATCTTCATAATGAGGTTTCCACCCAAAGTGCTTCGCCATAAGCCTTGTAAGTGTTGTTTTGCCAGAGCCGATATTGCCCGCTATTGCTACATGCATGTGATCTGATTTTTTTACTAAAGTATATAATTTGTGTATAGTTTCGTAATAATTATGTTAATTTAAGTATCTCATCAACATACTCCCTGCTACTCGACAGTCTGGGCACTTTATTTTGCCCTCCTAATTTATTGCGATTTCTCATCCACTTATAATATGTATTCTTTTTCAGACTAACAATCAATGGAGGTTTTAATACCAGGTTATGGTAGCGTTTTGCTTCATAATCTGAGTTTAGCGACTTTAATGCATTATCAAACGCCTCATTAAAAAATTCATGGCTGGCTGGCTCCTTATCAAATTCGATAAGCCATTGATGCCTAACCTCATCATTTTCAAATAACGGTGCTGCTGTATAATCCGTAATAGTAGCGCCAGTTTTACTACATGCAATTGAAAACGCTTTCTCAGCATTATCAATTATTAATTCCTCACCCACAGCATTAATGAAATTTTTAACTCTGCCAGTAATTCGAATCCTAAATGGGTTTGTATCTGTAAACATCACTGTATCACCGATCATATATCTCCATAAACCTGCGTTTGTACTAATAATTAGAGCATAATTTACTCCAACTTCAACATCTCTGAGTTGCACTGTTTCCATACTTCCAGACCCGATGCTACCCAACGGTAAAAACTCATAATAGGTACCATAATCAAGCATCAACTGTAAATCGGTACTATCTCGTTGATCTTGAATAGCGAAAAACCCTTCAGAGGCATTATAAGTGTTAGAGTAAGCCATATTATCATCTCCAATAATACTATTATACTGCTCACGGTAAGGTTCAAAATTAATCCCACCGTGGAAAAAGACTTCTAGATTTGGCCATATCTCATGTAGATTTTCTTTGCCTGACTTCTTAAGTATTTTTCTTAGCAATACTAACATCCATGATGGCACTCCGGATATGCTTCTAACATCATGACCCATGGTTGATTCTGCCATTAGCTCAAGTTTATTCTCCCATTCATCCATAAGAGCAATCGTAAGTGAAGGAGTACGCTTAAACTGTGCCCAAAATGGTAAATTATGCATTAGTATTGCTGATAAATCTCCTTCAATATAGGTTGTATTGCTCACTTCAAGAATATTCCTGCTACCACCCATAACTAAGCTTTTTCCCTCAAAAAGTTCCGATTCCGGGTACAAATTAAAGTACATGGCTAGCATGTCTTTACCTCCTTTAAAATGGCATTCCTCAAGTGCCGAAGGGCTTACTGGAATGAATTTGCTTTTGGAAGAGGTTGTCCCGGATGATTTGGCAAACCATTTTATTTCTTCGGGCCAAAGTATATTTTGATCACCCTTTCTTAACCTATCAACCAAGGGTTTAATATCTTCGTAAGAACTAATCGGAACCCTTTTTTGATATTCGGAAACCGAAGTCAGTGATTTATAATCGTATTTTTTCCCCCATTCAGTATCACGTGCAGTCGAGATTAGTTTCTTGTAGACATCATTCTGTACATCAATAGGATATTTATTAAACAACTCTATTTGATGTATGCGTTTTTTTATCCACCAGTTTAGTACAGAATTAACAAATGCCATAGATTATATTTCTTAAAAGTTGGGAAATCAAAAATAAAGAAATTTAC
>JAERTF010000164.1 GCA_016845105.1 Bacteroidota bacterium
TTTTCATTTTTCTATTTTTTATGATTTATTTTGCGTATTTATTATGCGGCTAAAATATATCAGCATTGCAACCTAAATGTCAAATCCAAATCAGGAGATGTCACAAGATGTCATCAATAATAAAAAAATGTAATATTTGAAGTGCTTTTAAGCAGGCGTGTATTTATAATCATCAGTTAATCAGCTTATAGCCTACTCCGTGAACGGTTATGATAATTGTTGGATTATTTGTGTCTCTTTCTACTTTCTGACGTAATTTTAGAATAAAGTTGTCAACCGTTCGCGACAAAGGAACATAATCAGTTCCCCAAACATTGTCAAGCAGATCATCTCTACTTACAACTTCGTTCTGGTGATCCCACAGATAACGTAAGAATTCAAATTCTTTATGTGACATCTTTATAGCTTCATCATTACATAATGCCTCATAGTTGGCAAAATTAACTTTCATATTGCCAATAATAATGGTATCTTCTTTTACAATACTATTTCCAACAGACCTTCTTAAGATAGCTTTTATCCTTGCCAACAGCTCGCGTAAGCTAAATGGTTTAGTCATATAATCATCGGCTCCGAGCTCTAGTCCCAATACCTTGTCAATTTCCTCTCCCTTTGCAGTAAGTAATAAAATTGGGGTTGTAATCCCTTTACTACGCACATTCTTACACACATCAAACCCTGACATGGAGGGAAGCATAACATCAAGTATGACTAGGTCGTGTCGGCTTTCTAATATTAGATTATGTCCTATGAGTCCATCATCAGCAATATCAACCTTATAACCCTCAAACTCAAGATTGTCTCGTAACCCAAGCAACATTGCCTGCTCGTCTTCAACAACTAATATTCGATACATAATAAACTGTTTAAACTATATTTAATGGGAAATTCAATATAAACCTGCTTCCAATATTTGGTTTACTTATTAATGTTATTGAACCATTGTGTGCACTCATTATATGCTGTACAATACTTAATCCTATGCCTGACCCTTTTGCCTTATGAGCAAGGTTTCCTGCTGTAACCCTAAAAAATTTATCAAAGACAAGTTTATGATACCGACCTTCAATTCCAATCCCATAGTCTTTCACTTCAATAAAAATTCCATTTCTATTTTGTCCCGTAGAAATATCGATTTGTTTATTATCAGTACTATATTTTATGGCATTATCAATTAGGTTTATTAAAGCATCTGTTATTGCTTCATTATCAATCATTACTTTTGGAAGATTATCCATTAATAACAAATTACAATTAGTACCTACTCTATCAAAGTGATGTGCATACTGATCAACAATCTGTTTAATAACTACATTAATATCTGCCTCAACAAACTTATATTCCCGTTTTCCGCTGTCAATTTTTGAGAAACTAAGAATTTTATTCACAATTACAGATAGTCTATTTGCCTCTGTATTAATAATACGATAGTATTCCTTCTTTTTAGTATCATCTCTAATTCTATCCATTTCAAGGGTTTCGGAATACATGTTAATAATAGCCAGCGGTGTTCTAATTTCGTGGGAAACATTTGACACAAACTCTGATTTTAACTGTGCCAATTTCATCTGTTGCCTTAAACTTCTATAAATAAGTATTGCGGCCAGAATTAGCACTATATCCATTATAATAATTATCCAAATATTGAAATTCGTTCTCTCTTGTACTAAGTTTTCTATTGTATCTCCTTTTATTTGAATTCCCAACTGATAATCGGGCATTAGCCAAAGTGGTTTTTTATGCTCGATGTTTTTTTCAGTTGTTTCATAAAGTTCATTGGAATACACCTCTTTACCAGTACTTATTTCAAACACCGAAAAATAAAATTGATCACTTGCTGTTGATTGTATTTTAGGACCTAGATTTTCTTTTATAAAGTCAAGTGTATTTACTACGATTCCACAAGTTATCACTTTTTTATCTGCTGGTTCAAGAGCAAACAGAAATAAACTTTGTTCAGGTATTTCAATGTCAATGGGCTGGATTTTTCTATATCCACCATCAATATACTGAACTAACCTCTTAATAATTTGTTCGTTTTTACTAAGTAAACTATTAAAGTAGTCAATGTTAGCATGCTTCTGACCTTTGTCAATAAAGTATGAATTATGAATTCCATCAGCAAACAATATCAACTGAATTGACGAATTATTTTTAATAAACCCATTAACAATATCATCAACGATGGTATCTTGCTTTTGAATTTCATATTCCAACTGGTTGGCCCATCTGCTCAAAATATCATCAGAATACTGATTTATCGAAAATATAACAGATTCAAGCTGTCGTGTATAAATTGAATCAATCATCTTTTCATTCTGATAAAGGTTACCTATTTCATAGGATGTGAAAAGCAGTGGGGGTAAAATAATGATAAGTAATAATAGAATACCAATATTTACAAATGGTTTTTTCATGTAAAATAAATGAGATTCTAAAAATAAGTCTTTTATATAGAATGACAAATACGAGTATATATTATTAATAGCCATTCTCCTATCCAACATTTCTATTAAATTTGTGCCCTCTTTTCGAGTTATTATGAACAACTTAAACTAAAGAATATGAAAATTAAAATTACCGGCTTATTGTTAGCCTTATCTTTTTTTGTGGCAAATAGTACCATTGCATGTACTAACTACCTTATTACTAAAGGCGCATCCACTGATGGTTCAACCATGATTTCTTATGCAGCTGATTCACACATCCTTTATGGTGAACTATATCACTGGCCTGCTGCAAAATACCCAATAGGTACTATGCTTGATGTTTATGAATGGGATACAGGTAAATACCTTGGTGAAATTAAACAAGCTCTAGTAACCTACAATGTTGTAGGTAATATGAATGAGAATCAGGTTGCAATTGGTGAAACAACATATGGTGGGCGTAGGGAACTTGGAAAACAACCTGGAGCAATCATGGATTACGGAAGCCTTATATATGTAACCCTTCAAAGGGCAAAATCTGCACGCCATGCAATTGAAATAATGACTACATTGGTTTCTGATTATGGTTATTATAGTTCTGGTGAGTCTTTTTCTATAGCTGATAAAGATGAGGTTTGGTTTCTTGAATTAATAGGTAAAGGTGAAGGCGAAAAGGGTGCTGTTTGGGTTGCTCGTTTAATCCCTGATGGTTATGTTTCGGGTCATGCAAATCAGGCAAGGATTACAACTTTTCCGCTGGAGAACATGAAAAATTCAATATCATCAAAGAATATTGATAAGATTTATGATAAAGAAATAAGTACTGTTTATGCCCAAGATGTAATTTCATTTGCCAAAAGAAAAGGTTTTTATGAAGGTCCTGACAAGAAATTTAGTTTTTCTGATGTTTATGCACCTGTAGGTTTTGGGGGAGCACGCTTTTGCGAGATAAGAGTTTGGACAATGTTCAACACCGTAGCTGACGGAATGAATAGCCACTGGGACTATGTTAAGGGCAATATTGAGCATCCGGTAGCTCATGTAGAAAATACACCATTAAAACCCGAAAATTTTGCATCAAACCGAATGCCTCTTTGGGTTAAACCTAAACAAAAAGTAAGTGCTTTGGATATGATGGCGTTTATGCGTGACCATCTTGAAAACACAGAACTTGATATGAGTAAGGATGTGGGAGCCGGACCTTTTGGAAATCCATATCGTTGGCGTCCTCTAACATGGAAAGTTGACGATGTAGCTTATTGTAACGAACGCGCTACAGCAACACAGCAAACAGGGTTTTCATTTATATCACAATCAAGAAGCTGGTTACCTGATGCAATTGGGGGTATTATATGGTGGGGCGTTGATGACGCTTCGGGATCGGTATATATGCCAATGTACTCAAGCATTACAAAGGTTCCGTATAACTTTGAGGTTGGTAATGGAGCTATGATGGACTGGTCGAATAAATCAGGGTTTTGGGTATTTAATCAGGTGCAGAATTTAGCATATACACGGTATAGTTACATACATCCTGAGATCGAAAAATTACAAAGTGAGTTCGAAACGGGGTTTGTTAATATAACTCCTGCCATTGATGCTGGTGCAAAAGCCCTTATTGATAATGATAAAGATGCTGCCATTGCATATTTAACAGACTATTCAAATGCTGTTGGTGCCAATGTGTTCGAAACCTGGAAAAAGTTCTATCAGTATCTTTTTATGAAATATATGGATGGGAATATAAAAACCAAACAAGAGATTCCTGAAGGATATAAATACTATGCTCCAAAGGTAAATCAACCAGGCTACGGAGAGGATAAATACAGAATAATTATTGAAGAAACAGGCGATCAATTTAAAGTAATTGGTGGCGACGGACATTAAAATTAGTGAGTTTTGGGTTCTGGGTTTTGGAGTTGCTAAAACAAATTCAGAACCCTGAACTCATAACCCCATACTCAAAACTTCAAACAATAATTCGAAAAACCAAAACCAAAATGAAAAAACTACTACTATTATCAACAAGTATCATAATTATGATTACTGCTTGTCAAAACCCTAACACAGAAAATGAAATGAGCGACAACCCATTTTTTAGTGAATGGACCACACCATACGGAGTTCCTCCTTTTGATATAATTAAGGATGAGCATTTTATCCCAGCTTTTGAAAAAGGAATCGAAAATCAAAATAAAGAAATTGAAGCTATTGTAACAAATCCTGAGCCACCAACATTTTTAAACACAATAGTTGCTCTTGATAAAAGTGGTAGTGACCTTGCAAAAGTTAGTGGTGTATTTTTCAATCTAACCGAAGCAAATACCAACAACGAGATAACAAAAATAACTGGAGAAATAGCACCAAAACTAGCCAACCATAATGATAATATTATGCTTAATGCTGAATTATTTAAGCGTGTTAAAACAGTAAACGATGCCCAAAAAGATTTAAATAAAGAAGTTGAAATAGGTAATGCTGCAGCTTTAAATCAAGAGCAAAAAGCGTTACTTGATGAAATATATCAAGGTTTTGTTCGGGGTGGTTCTGAATTAAAAGATGAAGATCAGGCGAAATTGAGGGTAATTAATGAAAAGCTGGCTTCATTGTATCCTGAGTTTGGAAATATCCTTCTTAAAGAAAGTAACAATTACTATATGCTTATAGAAGATGAATCTGAACTGGCAGGCCTTCCAGCATCGGTTAAGGAAGGGGCTTCTGAAGTTGCAACTGCCAAAGGACATGAAGGGGCATGGGCTTTTACTTTAGATAAGCCCAGCTGGATTCCTTTTCTTCAATATGCAGATAATCGCGATCGTCGTGAAGAATTATATACTGCATGGATGAATCGTGGAAAAACACCAGAGTATAATACTACACCTATTATTAACGAAATTCTGGTTCTTCGTGAGCAAAAAGCAAGACTTCTGGGTTATAACAATTTTGCTGAATATGCTGTTTCCAAAAATATGGCAAAAACTCCGGATAGAGTTTATGAACTACTTCTGGGCTTATGGGAACCATCACTTGAAAAGGCAAAAGAAGAGGCTTCTGAATTACAAGATCTTATGAACAAAGAAGGAGTAAATGGTGAATTAAAAAGTTGGGATTGGTGGTATTACACTGAAAAACTTCGAAAGGAAAAATATGATCTGGATGAAAATGAACTACGTCCATATTTTTCTCTTGAACAAGTGAAAAAAGGTGCTTTTGAATTATCTGAACGTTTATATGGTATTAAATTTAAGAGACGTACCGACATACCTGTTTATCATGAAGACGTAGAAACCTATGAGATCACAGAAGCTGATGGAACTCACATTGGTATTTTTTATGTAGACTATTTCCCAAGATCTTCAAAACGTGGTGGAGCATGGATGGAAGCCTATCGTAAGCAGTCGGGCTCTGGCAAAGACAAAGTAACTCCTGTAATTGTTAATGTTGGTAATTTTACTAAGCCAACAGCTGAAGCACCCTCACTATTAAGCATTGATGAAGTTCAAACTCTATTCCATGAATTGGGACATGGTTTACACGGTTTCCTATCAAATGTAGAATATAAAACGATAAGTGGTACTTCGGTAAAAAGAGACTTTGTTGAATTACCATCTCAAATAATGGAAAATTGGGCACTTGAACCAGAACTGCTAAAACTATATGCTTACCATTATAAAACAGGAGAGTTAATTCCAAAGGAACTAGTTGAAAAAATTCAGAAAAGCGGACAATTCAATCAGGGTTTTGTTACAACTGAATATTTGGCTGCAAGTTTACTTGATATGGATTATCATACTACAGAAAATGCTAGTGATATAGATATTGAAGTATTTGAAAATGAAAGCATGAATAAACTGGGGTTAATTGATGCCATTATTCCAAGATATCGTTCAAATTATTTCGCTCACGCTTTTAGTGGAGAAGGCTATGCTGCAGGGTACTATGTTTATATCTGGGCCGCCGTGCTTGATTCGGATGCATACGAGGCTTTTGCTGAAGATGGTATTTTTAATCGTGATCTTGGTCAGAGTTTTAGAGATAATATAATTTCAAGAGGAGGTTCGGATGATCCAATGACGTTATTTGTAAACTTCAGAGGAGCTGAACCAAGCCTACAGCCATTGCTTAAAAAACGAGGGCTTGTTAAATCTAGCTCCTAGTTCTTTTACTGATAAAACATAATACAATTGCGCTCATTGTTTGAAATCAACACGAAGGGCGCAATTGTTTTCTATATAATATTGCAATTATAATGCGTTTAAAACCAATACCTTGAATTTCTACGATATTATTCAAAAACGACAAAGCGACAGGCAGTATTCGAACCAGCCGGTGGAAAGGGAAAAACTTAACATATGCCTTGAAGCCGGGCGACTTGCACCTTCGGCAAGTAATTCACAACCGTGGACATTTATTGTCGTTGATGAGCCTGAATTGAAAGATAAAGTAGCTCGTTGTACATTTGGACCATTAAAAAGTTTTAACAAGTTTGTTCCTCAAGCACCAGTTATTGTTGTAATTGTAATGGAAAAAGCAAAGCTTACTGCCGAAATAGGCGGCAGAATTAAAAACAAAGAGTATGCTTTAATTGATATTGGCATAGCAGCGGAACATATTTGTCTTCAGGCAGCAGAAATGGGAATTGGATCATGTATGTTGGGATGGTTTAATGAAAAAGAAGTAAAAAAACTACTAAAGGTGCCAGAAAAGAAAAGTATTCCTTTACTAATAACACTGGGCTATCCACCTAAAAATTATCGCCATAGAGATAAAATAAGAAAAGGAAAAGAAGAGGTTGTTAGGTATAATTCCTACTAAAGGTATCAATGAAATGAAAAAATTATTACATATCGTAGTATTAATAACTATTGGTTACTTTGTTCAATCACAAAATCTGGAAATACCATCATTTGGTAGTGATTCAACCTTTGAAATGATGACTTGGAATATTGAACACTTTCCGAAAAATGGGCAAAACACCGTTGATTATGTAAGTGAGATAATTCTGGATCTTGATGTGGACTTAATTGCAATGCAAGAACTTGAAGATACCAATGTCTTTAATCAGGTGATGACTGACCTTCAGGATTATGATAGCTATTATAAGTCAAGCTATTTTGCAGGTTTAGCATATATATTTAACACGACAGTAATCAATGTAGACACAATTTATGAGATACTAACAACTCAGCCCTATTGGAGACCTTTTCCAAGATCTCCCATGGTTATGGAGTTAACTTTTAATGGGCAAGAATACATCATTATCAATAATCACTTTAAATGTTGTGGTGATGGGATACTAGATATGAATGATGATTGGGATGAAGAAAAAAGGCGTCTTGATGCATCAACACTATTGAAAGAATACATTGGCAATCACTTTGTTAATAAACGGGTAATATTAACTGGTGATTTAAATGATAACATTGATGATGATCCACAAAATAATGTATTCAACTGTTATATTGATGAACCCGATAATTTCCTATTTGTTGATATGGATATTGCCCAAGGTGATTCCTATCATTGGTCTTATCCATCGTGGCCATCACACCTTGACCATATTCTTATAACAAACAGTTTGTTCGAAGATTTTGCAAATGATGGCTCCAAAATTGAAACACTTAGAATAGATGACTATTTCACCAGCTGGAGTCAATACGATTATCGTGTAAGTGATCATCGTCCCGTAGCCATAAAAATTGCCTCAAATAATTATTTGGGCAATGATGAACTATTCGAATATGAGATTTCAAATTATCCAAACCCCGTAAAAAATTATACCAGGATAAACTTTAACCCTGTAAATACTCCAAACCGAACTATTGAAATCTATAACTCAGGTGGTCTTAAGGTTGATTCCAAAAAAATATTCCCTGGTCAGTCTTCTTTAAAATGGGATGCTACTGGCCTATCTGGGGGTATTTATATTCTACATTTACTTCATAAAGACATTGTTACTTCAACTCACAAGCTGGTAGTTGTTAAATAATTTCCATTGTCTTCATTGACTAATTCAATGGTCAATACTTTCCTTATCTTTACAGTTTGAACAACTGCTAAACAAATGAAAAATATTGTTGCCCTACTTATTCTTTTTGCATCTGTTTTAACAATCCAAGCACAACAAGTTTTATATGAGTCAATTATGCATGATGGAGTAGAACGTGAATATATTCTTTATATCCCTGCAAACTATAGTGGAAACACACAAGTGCCATTGGTTTTTAATTTTCATGGTTATGGCAGTAGTGCTACAGAACAGATGTTCTATGGAGATTTCAGGTCCATTTCAGATACAGCGGGGTTTATTATTGCCCATCCCCAAGGAACACTGTTTAATGGAGTAACACATTGGAATGTTGGTGGGTGGACAGTAGGTAGCACCGTAGATGATGTTGGATTTACCGAAGCACTCATCGACTCAATATCTGCCAACTATGCCATTGATTCTTTAAGAATATACTCCACAGGCATGTCAAATGGTGGCTTTATGAGCTTCCTTCTTGCATGTCAATTAAACCATAAGATTACGGCAATTGCATCAGTAACTGGTTCAATGACACCCGAAACTTATGATTATTGCACCCCTGTTCACCCAACTCCAATACTTCAAATTCACGGCACAAATGATTTTGTGGTTCCGTATTCAGGTGCAACATGGACAAAGTCCATTGATGATATAATAGAGTATTGGGTTAGTTACAATTCATGTAACCCTGATCCAACAATCACAAACCTTCCTGATATCGACCCAAATGACGGAAGCACTGTTATTCATTATGAATATGATGATGGAATTGATGGTGTTTTTACTGAGCACTATAAAATAGATGGAGGAGGTCATACATGGCCAGGCTCATTATTTGGTGGCACAGGAACCAACAATGATGTTGATGCTTCTGTTGAAATATGGAATTTCTTTTTAAGATTTAAACTGTTGGAAGGAATATTAGGCCTTTCAGATAGCAAAGAAGAATTAATAAAAATATATCCTAATCCAACAAAATCTATTATAACAATAGAAACCAACCTCAGTAGCCCCATGGATTATAAAATAATGTCAATTTATGGTAATATCCTTAATGTAGGAATTGTTACCTCAGATAATCCAGTTGTTGATTTATCGATATTGCCCCCAAATATTTATCTTATTAATATTGATAAATACACTTATAAGATAATTAAAGCAAGGTAATTATTGGGGGTCAACTTATTTCAGGTAATCTTCAATAACCTTTGGAAAATATTTGTATTCAAGTTCATGAATTTTTTTTGCCAGAGAATCCGGGGTTTCATTATCGGATATATCGAAACTTTCCTGAAAAATAATTTGGCCATCATCATAAATCTTATTAACCTTATGTATGGTTATCCCTGATTTAGATTCTTTTGCAGTTATTACCGATTCATGAACATGTTTACCAAACATCCCTTTTCCTCCATATTTTGGTAATAAAGCGGGATGAATATTGATTATTTTATCATCATAACTATCAATAAGGTTTGGAGGAACCAGCCATAAAAATCCTGCCAATACAATTAAATCAATATTATTTTGAGTTAAAATTTCAATAACTCGTTCTGAATTATAAAAATCATTCCTATTGAATACATGCACATCTACAAAATGTGAATGTGCCCTTTCAATAACTCCAGCATTTGGGTTATTTGAGAGAACAACCGCAACATTTATATCAAGACTATCCTCAAAATAGACCATTATATTTTCAGCATTTGTGCCGCTACCCGATGCAAATATGGCAATGTTTTTCATGGATTTTTCGTCAATAAATACGGCCACAAAATTAATGCAAATCAATTTAATTCAAATCAATAATCAATCAAATGATGTTATTACAATTAATTATACATTAACCAATTGTGTAACATCATATTAAAAAGTTTTTTTATTTTTTGTTTTTTATTGCATTAATACCGTTCTTTGCATCGAGTTTTAACCAAAAATTAGACAAATGTCAGATGTACGTTCAAAAGTAGTAAGCATTATTGTTGATAAGCTTGGAGTAGAAGAAAGTGAAGTAACTAATGAAGCAAGCTTCACCAACGATCTTGGTGCCGATTCACTTGATACTGTTGAGTTGATTATGGAATTTGAAAAAGAATTCAATTTATCAATTCCTGATGAAGAAGCTGAGAAAATTGAAACAGTAGGTAATGCTGTTAGTTACATAGAAGAACACCAGTAGAAAACAGTTTTTATGGAGTTAAAGCGAGTTGTAATAACAGGACTTGGAGCAATAACTCCTATTGGCAAAAATGTAGATGATTATTGGGCAGCCCTACTTGCAGGAGTAAGTGGAGCTGCACCAATAACTAATTTCGATACTGCAAAATTCAAAACGAAATTTGCATGCGAAGTAAAAGATTTTGATGCCAAGGAGTATTTTGACCGTAAAGAAGTTCGAAAGCATGATCGCTATGCTCAGTTCGGCATAATTGCTGCTGATCAGGCTATAGCTGATTCTGATATAATGAATGACCCATCACTCAATACCAATAGAATTGGTGTTATTTGGGCGTCAGGGATTGGTGGTTTAAGCACATTTTCGCAATCAGTTACTGAATTTGCACAAGGCGATGGAACACCTAGGTTTAACCCGTTTTTTATCCCTAAAATGATTGCTGATATTGCAGCAGGTCATATTAGTATTAAATACGGATTAAGAGGACCAAATTTTGCTACTGTAAGTGCTTGTGCTTCTTCAGCAAATGCATTATCAGATGCTTTTAATTATATACGTTTGGGTAAAGCAGATGCCTTTGTTACAGGAGGATCTGAAGCTGCAATTACCGAAAGTGGAGTTGGTGGTTTTAATGCTATGCATGCTATATCCACACGTAATGATGATCCCAAAACAGCATCACGTCCCTTCGATAAAGATCGCGATGGATTTGTAATGGGAGAAGGCGGTGGAGGTCTTATTTTTGAAGAGCTGGAACATGCTCTGGCTAGAGGTGCAAATATTTATGCTGAAGTTGCTGGCGCTGGTTTATCTGGTGATGCATATCATATGACATCTCCACATCCCGAGGGGCTTGGAGCACAGCTGTGTATGAACGGAGCAATTGAAGATGCTGGCATCAAAAAAGAAGATATTGATCATATAAATACACATGGTACATCAACACCTGCTGGTGATATTGTTGAACCAAAAGCAATTGTAAGTCTTTTTGGCGAACATGCATATAATATCAATATTAATTCAACCAAATCAATGACAGGTCACTTGCTTGGTGGTGCTGGAGCAGTAGAATCCATTTCAACCTTATTATCTGTTGTTAATGATATTGTTCCCCCAACTATCAATCATTTTACTGATGATCCTGATATTGATAATAAGCTAAACTTTACCTTCAACAAGGCTCAAGAACGTGTTGTTAACTATGGACTTACCAATACTTTTGGGTTTGGTGGCCATAATGCTTCATTGATATTTAAGAAGTTTGTAAAATAAAACTTCCCGATTTGCTCAAAAGCAATAAACTAGGCTATTTTTTTTCTTCTGATAAAAAGCTTTATCAGGCTATCAAAAATATATTTGGCTATTACCCAGGTAATATTCATATATACAAGCTTGCCTTACGTCATAGGTCTGCAACAACCAAAAAAGTAAATGGTGTTAGACTAAATAATGAAAGGCTTGAATATCTTGGTGATGCGATATTGAGTGCAGTTATTGCTGACTATCTTTTTAAATCTTTTCCATACGAAAACGAAGGCTTTTTAACTGAAATGCGATCTAAAATAGTGAGTCGCATATCACTTAATAAACTATCATTAAAGCTTGGCTTGCAGCATTTAATACGTGCAGGCTCTGATCCATCATCAAAGGCAAAATCAGCAGGTGGAGATGCATTTGAAGCATTGGTAGGGGCTTTATATCTTGATAAGGGGTATAGGTGTACTCGTAAAATTATTATTAGTCGAATTGTTGGGGTTCATTTCGACATAGAACAATTAATTGTTTCCGAAATAAGCTATAAAAGCAAGCTTAACGAATGGGCACAAAAGGAAAAGCGCAATGTTGTTTTTAAGGTTGAAGAAGAAATAGGAGAGAAACATAAAAAGCTATATGTGGTAGCTATAGAAATTGATGGTGAAATAATTTCCCGTTCCCAGGATTTCTCAATTAAGGGAGCTGAAAATCTTGCTGCAGAAAAGGCATGGGCCGTTCTTCAGGATCGTTTGGAAAAAGTCTGAGTTCGAATTGAACATTGAACGTTCGTTCTAATTTTTTTTATTTAGAACTGTTTATACACTATTGTAAATTTAAATAATAAATATTCTAGTCGAAGTACTATAATGTATTATCTAATTATTTATTCTTGTTGATCATAAACCATGAAATATACACTCAAAATCCCTCTATATCAATTTTTAATTAAGCACCTGTTTTCTATTCCTCTCTATTCATAGGCAGATCAATACCATAACTATGATTCTTATCTTCACGCTTTAATAAAAACGCAAATACTAATCCCAATAAACTAAGTAGTATAAACATAATCATTGTTGGGGTATAATTCAATGTCTGGGGATTGCCAGGGTTGGTTGCGTCTAATATTGCTCCGGCTGCAATGGGTATAGCAAAAAGCCCAAGGTTTTGAATCGAATACATTAACCCATAAGCAGTTCCCATTTGTTTGTAATCAACAAGCTTTATCATTGATGGCCACATAGCAGCAGGAACCAGCGAAAACGAAATCCCAAGTAATACCATTAAAACGATTGGGCTAAAGTATGTAAATGCAAAAGTAAGATGAACTAGTGTTAATACTGCTGCACCAAATATCATTGCAGTTGCCGCCCTTCCATATTTATCAATAATAAAACCAAAAAATGGGGTGAAAAACATTGTGCCCAAGGGAAGATACGAGCTTATAACCCCACTTTCTTTATAACTAACTCCAAATTTATGAAATAGGAAATCTGGGGCGAAGGCATTAAAAGGAAATACAGCTGAGTAAAAAGTAACACAAAGAAGAGCAATAAAAATAAAGGTTTTATTACTCAATATATCAACAATGTCCTTAAGCTTAAATTCATCTTGTTTTGTTTTAGTTTTAGAAGTCTCTATTTGAGAATTAAGTTTTGTGTCGAAAATAATATAAACAACCATTGCAAGAAGGCCAATACCAACAAGTACTGCTGATAACCAAATCGCATTACTTAGCCCTGCACCAGTACCAGCTACTATAGGTGAAATTCGAAGTGCTGCAAACGTACCCAGCCGACCAAATCCTACTTTTAGTCCAAAGGCAAGAGCAAGGTCACGTCCATTAAACCATTTAACAAGTACTTTGCTAACAACAACAATGCTTGTTTCGGCACCTAATCCATAGAAAAACCTGCCAAGTAACATCATTTTCAACTCCGGGGAATAATCAGGTAAAAAGGATTGCATAAATCCATAACCAAAACCACCGTTACTATAGTGACTTGATGCTCCATATGCCGTTATAAATGCACCAAGGGCCATAAAGAAAACAAATAGAAAGCCTGTTCTTCGAATACCGAGTTTGTCTAGAATTACTCCACCTACAACCGCCATCAATAAAAATGTATTGGGTATTGAATAAAATGCAACAAACAAACCATATTGAGTGTTTGTGAACCCAAATTCAATTTTCATTAAATCCTTCAGTGTTGAAAATGCATCATAAAAATAATAGTTTACTGATAGAATAAATCCTACCAATAACAATATTCCCCACCGAGCAACAGCGTATTCGTTTAATGCTTTTTTAACTTTTTCCATTGTGTATTTTTACAGAGGCGTAAAAATACTATTCTAATTAGATTAGAAAAGCCATTTCACTTAAAATTATATTGTCTGTATTGACACGCCCTGTTATGAATATGAAGTAATTAAAAATATTATTACTTTTACAGTATTCGAGCATGGTTTTGCCATCAACCAAATAAAAACATGGATAAACACAACAAGGATAGGACAGATAATCGACATTTATTGGTGTGGGTGGGAATTGCCGGGTTAATTATATCAATTTTAAGTGTTATTCTTAACCACAAGATTAATACACAATTGCCATTATTACATGTATCTTACGTTGCATCAGTGGTTTTTGCAATATTATCAATACTAATTAAGCGAGGACTAAACTTAGTTGTTTCGCAATACTTATTAATTATTGTTTCATTGATTTTCACCAATTTAAGCTGGTATTACGAACATGGTCATTTCGGTCCAGTGTTATACTTGTTCGTCATAATATTTGCCTTAATAATTTTTATTTGGAAGGGGAAAAAACTAGTTATTAGTGCAATTGTATTGTTAATAAATTTAGGTGTTTGTTTTTATATCGAGTTTTATTACCCAAGCCTGATTACTGATTATAACGATAGTAATACACGAATTATTGATATATATACTGGTGTAATAATGCTATTTGTGTTAACATACGCTCTTATGCGTGCAGTAAAAAAAAGCTATTCAATAGAGTATGAAAAAGCATTACAATCAGACAAGCTAAAGTCTTCATTTCTTGAAAATATTAACCATGAGGTTCGCACACCTCTTAATGCTATTATCGGATTTAGCAGCTTATTAAATGAAGAAGATATAACCCCACAACAACGAAAGGATTACAACATACTCATAGGCGAAAGTAATGATGCACTCCTTCGAATAATAGATGATATACTTCTTGTTTCAACTCTTGAAAGCAATAGCACATCAATAAATTCGATGGATTGTGAGCTTGATGACATAATAGCTGGGTTACATAAAACATTTGGTGAAGAGCTTGTAAAAAACAATAAGAAGCATATAAGTCTGTACGTAAGTGAACCAAATATTAGTGCAATTATTGAAACAGACAAGATACGGTTGCAGCAAGTGTTTATAAGGTTAATGGACAACGCAATGAAGTTTACTGAATCAGGTAAAATTAATTTTGGTTACCGTGTTGAACAAGATACTATACTATTTCACGTAGCTGATACAGGTGTTGGCATTAAGAAGAAGTATCACAGTAAAATTTTCGATAGGTTTTATAAACTTGAAGCAGGTGATGATGGACTACATCGAGGTACCGGTATTGGATTATTTATAACCAAAAAAATTGTTGAATCGCTTGATGGTGATATTTGGCTAAGCTCAATTTTTGGAAGTGGCACTACTTTTTATTTTTCCATACCAAAAACATTATACCGACCTGTTAAATAATATTTCTTTAACTGTACATTTTAAGCTTCTTCTCAAAAATAGGATATAACGAATTACTAATGAAGTATACAATCGGTGCCGATAACAAGCCTACTATTACATCAATAGCATAGTGTGCCTTTATATAAACCGTTGCCAGAATTATTAGTACAAATAATGGTAAAATTATAAAAAACGCCCAACGAAAATATTTGAAACTTAGGTATAGGAATATTACTACCATGCCAACATGGGAACTTGGAAAAGCTCCTGTTGGGTGCTCACCATAATATTGAATAAGCTTAACCATTCGGCTAAAAATACCTGAGTCTGGAACTTCATTTAAGGGAAAAGCAAGATAGTATTGAGGCCCTGCCACCGGAAAAACAACAAATAATATATAGTAGGTTAAGAAAGATGTTATAATTAAAAAAATAACCTTTTCAGCTAATCTGGGTTTAAAAAAATAAAAAATAAGGCTAATGCCTATGGTAAGAAGATAGTATGAAAAATAACCAAAATATAACAACTCACTAAACCACAACTTAGGAAAATATATTGAAAACTCGATGCAGGGCTGAAATCCAAAAATCCACTGATCCCACTTGTAAACAATTGGGTCTAAATATGAACTGAATATGTAGTTGTTTAACACATCTGTTTCACCATAAAAATAAGAAAGAAGCAACACAGGATAAAGTAGGTGAATAAAACGAGTTATTCCATTGTCCCACTTTGTATCACAAAAACAAATAACCCATATTAGTAATAAAACAACTACTCTTATGGCCAAAGGTAAAAATGTTTCATTTTGGAACCCGCCAAAAATGACCATAAACAAAGCAGTAATAACCATGTATAGAACAATGGCTACATCAGTGCTTTTTATACCACCTAGTCTACGATAGCCACCCATTTGTTTTATACCAATTTATCGTTTTTATTATTCCTAAATCAAAATCATGAGTAGGGATAAAGCCTGTTTCATTGATTATTTTCGAATTATCGCATAACCAGTTTAATTGAACTATTTCATTAACCTTATCCAAATTAAGTATTGGTGCTTTTCTTGAAAAACTACTAATTAACCCAACTATATACGCAATAATTCTAACAAAAAAAACAGGTAAAACTAATGATATTGTCTGTTTACTTAGTACCTTTTTTATTGCTCTATTTACAATCTTAATTGAGTATGACTTCCCATCACAAAGGTTAAATGATTCATTTTTTACTTTATTATCACATATTTCCAACATTGAATTTACCAAATCGCTTACATAAATAAAGCTTAACATTTGTTTCTTAGACCCTACATACACCTCCAAACCATTATCAATTGCTTTGATCATTTTAAAAAAGTTTTTCTCACGCGGACCATATACAATTGTTGGTCTAAGAATAATCCATGGCAACGTATTTTGAGTTCTTAAATACTCTTCAGCCATTAGTTTACTTTTTCCATAATGAGTTACAGGATGTGGTTTTGCATCTTCCTTTATTGGAAGTAATGAAAGCTGATTACCCGGACCAAGAGCAGCTATGCTGCTCGTAAGAATAAATTTTTGCGGAACCATTTCTATCTTGATAAGGCTGTCAATTAAGTTTTTTGTGAGTGTGTAATTAACACGATAATAATCATCATTGTTCAGGCTTTGTGTAATCCCTGCATTATGAACAATAAAGTCAACGCATCCATATGTATTTCTGAGATTTAGCAATTCTGATTTTAGTTTTGTTGGATCAGATAAAGAAAGAACAACCGTTGGAATGTTGTATTTTTTGAGATGTGTGATATCGCTCGAGTTTCTAACAGATGCGATTAAGTTATACCCTTTTTCAATGGCTCGTTCAATAATGTGATAACCCACAAACCCAGTTGCTCCAGTTATTAGAATTGTTTTCAATTTACCTATTTAATTTTATGCTGATAAATACGGTATTTTTTATAAACTTTTCCCCCAACATTTTGCAATGCACGATTCATCATCAGGTTATTTTCCAATATCCAACTTGCCTCGGCCTCATCATAGCCAAGTTTTTTTGCTCCCTCAAAACACTTGGCATACAAACATGCATCAATCCCTGTTTTTCGATAATTCTCAATCAAACCCAGGGTTAGAACCCTAGCGCTTTTTACTCTTTTTTTAAATCCAATTAACCTAAATAAATTAAAGGGTAATAATCGTCCGTTCCTAATTTTTATTGTAACCTCATTTAAATTAGGTAAACAGGCAACAAACGCAATTGGATCTCCCTTTTCCTCAACAATGTACACCAAATCAGGTGTAGTAACCATTTTTAGTTCTTTCACCAATTTTGTAAACTCATCTTCAGTCATTGGAATAAAACCCCAGTTTTTCTCCCAAGCCTTATTATAAATATATCTAAGTTTTTTGGTTTCATTTTTTAAGTCGCTAAAGTTGACTTTTCGAATTATTATATCTCTGGTTGAAAGTCTTTCTTCTATCTTATTTGCCAAGACAAGCATTTTCTCAGGAACCTGTTTCCTAAATAAGTGATAGCAAAACAAATCCATTTTTTTTGATAAACCATAGTTGTCAAACAGGGTTTGATAATAGGGCTTATTATGGATCATCATAATATATGGAGGAGTATTAAATCCATCAATTAAAGTTCCACACTGGTCGTTGGTTGATGGATTCATAGGCCCATAAACACCATCTACACCTTTGCTTTTGATCCAATTAAAGGCATTGTTAAAGAGTGCATTGGCCACATTTTGGTCGTCTATGCATTCGAAAAAACCAAAAAAGCCATAATTCTCATTCCAGTGTTCAATATATTTAGCATTGGTAATAGCAGCTATTCGACCAACAACATCTCCTTTATCATTAATGGCTATAAAGTATTCTGCTTCGGAATGCTGAAAAAAGGGGTTTTTCTTCTTGTTAAGTATTTCACGCTGAGATATTCTAAGTTCTGGAACATAATTGCTATCATTTTTATAGAGCTTGTAAGGAAACCCAATGAACTTATTTAATAAACGACGTCCTTCAACAACATGAATACTTACCATGATAGGTGTTTAATTAAATGGTCAAATATATTCAATTTTAAACGTGCAATCAACTATTACAAGCTTGATATTTGTTGGGGTTGTGATTTATTGTTAGTATAAATTAGTTGGCTAACTTAAAACATATTTATGTCAAGCCCAATATACTTTAATTCTAATTCAGTGCTTTTTCATTGAGTGAAGCCTTTACTTTTTCATGGTTATCCCAGAATTTACTTTTGATAATATCCATCGTTGTTTTAAATTGGGGATGATTTGCAATATTATCGATTAAAGGATCAATTTCTAAAAATATAATTGTCCAGTAATGATAATTGTTTTGTTCTGAAAATACCTTTAAATGTTCTATGGATTTTTCAATATCACCCATATAAGAATAATATGCTGCAAGGCTAAGCTGTTTATAAAGGGATTTATCGTTTTGGGCATATTCAAAATATTTATCGAAATACTCTTTCGACTTTTGTTTCTGATTTGCCTCTGCCAATACCACCCCTATTTTTGCATTTTCAGATTTATAAATGTCAAGATTATATGCTTCTCTTATGGCAATATACTTACCATAAAAATAATATGCACTTTCGAAATCTCGCATATAATAGCATATCTTTCCAACTTCTTGTAAGATATCCAGTCTTGTCGAATCCTTATTAAGAGCTGCAATTAATAATTCTTTAGTCTGTTCCAGGTCTCTATCCCTTGCATAAAGTATATAGGCTTTTACGTATTCTGAATATAAATTTTCAGGGTTATATTCAAGGGATTTATCAATATAAAGTAAAGCTTCATTAACAAATCCAGTTTGAATAAATGCATTACTAATATGTAGATAAATGTAACTTGCTGTAACCGAATCATTAGATGCAATATCCAGCCTGGCCCCCTTAAGAGCATACTTCAGATATTTTTCAGTGTTTGGAATATATGAAGTATAAAAATCAGAAAGTGTATTTATAACCAATGCCGAATTTGGGTTGTATTCAAAAGCCTTTTCAAGATAAGGAACTGCAAGCTCGTATTCTTGTATATGCATATAATAAAATGCCTTGGCCATCAAAGCCTGGGGTAACTGAGGATCAAATAAGAGTGCGTTATCCGCATAGTTGTTTATCTCATTTCGAAACTTTTTTTCTGTTTGATATGCATCCAGTAAATAGTATGCTATTGCAATATCAGCATAAGCACGAGCAAATTCATCATCCTCGTTTAATGCATTTTTAAAATATTCTATTGATTCCAATAAACTTTCGCGGGTTCCTTTATGGAATAATTCAAGGCCCTCTAAAAAGTAATCGTAGGCCACCAAATTTTGAGTTGGCACCTGATCAATCCTAAGCTCTTCTTCGGGTGTTATTATTACTTTTATTTTATCTGCAATGTTTTTCGCAACATCTCGCTGTAGCTTAAATATGTCCTTTGCTTCTCGATTATATTGCTCGGCCCAAAGATGCCTGTCGGTTGGCCCTTCAATTAATTGGATATGAAGAAGTATTTTATCTCCTATTTTTTGACCACTTCCTTCAATGAAATAATTAACATTTAGCTCCTCTGCAAGTTCTGGAATTGTTTTAGTATTGTTCCTATATTTTTCTACAGATGTACGACTAATAACTTTTAGCTCCCCTACCTTTTGAAGGTTGGTGAGTATGGATTCCATTAACCCATTTATTAAATAAATATTTGTGGAGTCATTGCTGTCATTTTTAAAAGGTAATACTGCAATTGATTTTTCAAGGCTGGCATTTAGAGAAGGTGAAGGCTTAAAAACTATAAACAATACTGCTAATATTACAATTACAAGAAAAGCAGAGCCTATGATAATAATTGTCTTTTTTTTGAATGGCTCATTTTGTTTAATTATTTCATTTTCGATGGAGGGCCTTTTTCCTGCTTCACCCGGAGGGAACCCATAATGATCACGGAAGCACTTAATAAAATATGATGGACTACTAAATCCAACCTGATAGGATATTTCAGAAACATTTAATGAACTATCCTTCAACATTTCCATTGCTCTGCGTAAACGAACCTGACTAATAAACTGACTGACTGAAAGGTTTGATAAGCTTTTAACCTTGCGCAACAAATTGGAACGACTCATCCCAATCCTTTCAGCAAGTTCGCTTACTCCAAACTGTTCGTTGGATATATTCTCCTCAACAATTTTTGCAAGCTCCTTTAGAAAGTCGTTTTCAATGTTTCGAGAATTGGGCATTTTATTTAATAACTTAGTAGAAATCAGGAATTTTTAGTAAAGATACAAATATTAAGAACTTGTTTGTTTCTTAGTTCTACAACTTGATAGATTAAACCTATTTTTCTTTGTGATATCCTTTGCGCTAATTTGTTTTACTTTTTACCACAAAGGAACACCAAGTCTGCCTGCTGCATGCTGGTGGCACATAAAGGATCTCTAAGGAAAAAATCAATTATTGTTACCAAACTCAATAAAAGTATTTTGATGCTATGGCACTGTTAAACTGCATTTAACTATCGAGATAAATCCACAATTGCATCATAGTTTATACTGATGCGTCATAATTACAACCCCTTATTCAAACTTTATATCAACTGCTACATAAGTGTTTAGTCATGCGTCAGCGTTTGAGGGTACTTTGTATCAACAAAAAAAACTAAAATTTAAGACCATGAAAACACGAATTTACTTTCTCGACAACTTAAGAACCTTTTTAATCCTACTTGTTGTAGTGATACACGCAGGACTTGTTTATGAATCTGTTCTGGAACAAAACTGGATTGTAATTGACCCCAATCAGAATAGCTCAATTGGACTGATTAGAATGTATCTAGACGTTTTCGTAATGAGTGTTATGTTTTTTATTTCGGGTTATTTCATTCGAAATTCAGCAATAAATGATACCTCAGTTAACTTCATCAAATCAAAATTCAGACGTATTATGATACCCTGGTTGGTTGCTGTTTTAACCATGATTCCTGCATATAAAGCAATATTTTTATATGCAAGAGGGTTACAACAAGAGATTTGGTATTCATACTTCCACCTATACCAAAGAACAGGGGGTAACCCATATTTTTACGCTGATAACCCAACCCAGGGTTGGTTATGGTTTCTTCCCGTACTATTTATGTTTCAGATTATCTATTTGATTCTTACAAAATCGAAATTGTTGTCAACAATTAATATCTCATTAAAAACAGGTGTGATTCTAACATTTGTAATAGGCCTAATTTACAGCATGGCTATTTCAGAGCTAGACTTAAGGGGCTGGTACCACTCAGCTATACTTCATTTCCAAAATGAAAGATTACTAATTTATTTTATGGTATTTCTACTTGGTTCGCTTTGTAATAAGCTTAAGGTATTTGAATCAAACATCAAAAAAAAGAAATACTATATTATATCAAATGTTGTGTTAACAATATCGTTGGGCGTATTTACAGCCACCGCGTTAAATATGTTCTTTAATATGATTGATCCTTCCAGAAACTTCTATTTTGTTTCTATGTTCATTGATAAGGTATTATACTACAGTTCTATGTTACTTTCCATGCTCAGCTTTTTACAAATTCTGGTTCATGTGTTTAGGTTCAATCTAAACAAAACCGGTAAACTTCTTAGCGAAATGAGCAGGAATTCATACTATGTTTATATAATACATATGGTTGTACTAGGGGTAATCGCTGTTATTCTCTTACCAGTTTCTCTTCCGGCTATGATTAAATTTTTAATTCTTGCAATACTGACTTTTGTTGTCTCTAACTTACTTGTGTCAGCATATCATGGTTTCTTCCGCAACCCAGTTTCTTTAAAATCATCACTTACCATTTTATTAACTCTATATGTTGTTTCATTTGCTTTTAGTGGAAATTTAGCTATTAATAAACCTTTGGCTCAACAAAGTATTACTCCTACTATGGGTCTTCATGAGGCATCTGTAAAAGGTAATATTGAAGTGGTTCGCCAATACATAGCTGCAGGATCTAATCTAAATATTAAAGACCAAACTGGTGGCTCGAGCCCTTTAATTATAGCTGCCGTATTTGGGAAAACTGAGGTAGCTCAAGCTTTAATTGAAGCTGGAGCCGATGTTAATTTTCAGAATAATGAAGGATCAACACCTCTTCATACAGCAGCATTTTTCTGTCGTACAGAAATTGTTAAACTACTGCTGAACAACAATGCAGACAAAAGTATACAAAATAAATCGGGGGCCACAGCCTTAGAGTCGGATACAGTACCAATGGAAGCTGTAGTTGGAATTTATAATTACTTCACAAGTACACTTGGTCCATTAGGATTAAAATTAGATCTAAATCACATAAAAACAACTCGTCCGGTAATTGCTGAAATGATTCAGAATAAATACTAAATTTGTTGTTACAACCTATAATTCGGCCAAATGAATATACCAAATAAAGATTTGAAATTTCCATTGGAGAATTACAACGGGCTCTGCTTTTTGAAGAATATAATAACTAATCCAAATATTGAGGTTGGTGATTATACCTATTACGCCGACTTTGATGATGTAGCCAATTTTGAGAAGAATGTATTATATCATTTTGATTTTGTTGGGGATAAACTCAAAATTGGTAAATTCTGTATGATTGCTTCGAATGTCAAGTTTATCATGAATGGTGCAAATCATTTGTCAGAATCTATTACATCATATCCTTTTGCAATTTTTGGAGAAGATTGGAAAAGTGCGATGGATGGCAAAAAATATCCAATTAAAGGTGATACTATAATTGAAAATGATGTTTGGATTGGATATGGAGCTACAATAATGCCGGGTGTAAGAATCGGGAATGGTTCAATAATTGCCTCAAACTCTACAGTAATTAAAGATGTAGAGCCATATTCAATTGTTGGTGGGAATCCAGCAAAAGAAATTAAAAAGCGATTTTCCGAGGAAAAAATATCTCAATTATTAAATATTTGTTGGTGGGATTGGGATATCGAAAAGATTACAAGAAATGTTAAAAACCTAACTAACGGCAACTTGGATAAGTTATCTTAGCGATAATATGAAATTTCACAGCACTTATGCCACTCTAGCAAAAACCAATTGGATAAAAACAGTAAAAATATTGAATAGAAAAATATGGATATAATAAAATCAAAAAAAACAAAAATAAGAGCAGGAAGGGCATTTTTAAAAAAGGGGACATGCTCCAGAACATTCTTTTATGTACTTAATAGAGAGTTTGGTCACTTAAAAGATGATGAAGAAAGAGCCATTGACCCTTTGGCTGGTGGTATATTACAACAAGGATACCAATGCGGAATGCTTTGGGGTGCTTCAATGGGTGTTGGTGCTGAATCATATCGAAGAAATACAGACCTTGGAAAAGCAATCGCTATTGCAATTATTGCAACCCAACATATAATGGAGTCGTTTGAAAATAGAACCAAATCGATTGATTGTTCGGATGTTACCCATACCGATTTTAGTAACAATTGGAGTTTTGCTAAGTATATGCTATCTGGTAAATTTACCTCATGTTTTGTCCTTGCTGGAAAATGGGGGCCAGAAGCTATTGATTCTGCAATTAAAGGGTTGTCAACTAAACCAAATGGTATAAATACCGAACCAGTAAGTTGTGCCTCAGAGGTAGTAAAAAAAATGGGGGGAACAGAGGAACAGATGGCTATGGTATCAGGGTTTGCAGGTGGTTTAGGTTTGCGAGGAGATGGTTGTGGGGCACTTGCGGCCGCTATTTGGATGGATAGCTTAATTTCCATTAAAAAAACAGGAAAGCCCGCATCATATAAGCCAGAATCAAATGAAGTACTTCAAAAATTCTATAAAGAAACTGAATATGAAATCGAGTGCAAAGAAATTTGTGGTAGAGAATTCAAAACCATTGATGAACATACCGAATTCATTAATAATGGAGGGTGTAATAAGCTAATTTCAATACTTGCAAAATAGATACCTCAACTGTATAATACAAATTACTATTTTAGTCGACTCAACCAATAATACAAATCAAATGAAATCACAAATTAAGTTCTACACCATTATTTTAGTACTTATTTCCACATTTTCTGCTGTTGCCCAACATAAATCAGACACGGTACCAGAAAAGGCAGTTCCTGCTTTTGAAAACGGAGAAGCACAAATTGTTGATGCTTTTAAGGATAGTGAAAAATGGATAAGACATGATTTATGGGTTGAAACAGAGTTTGATACTGATGGTGATGGAAAACCCGACAGAATGCATGTTGATGTTACCAGACCTTATCAAACAGATACTGATAGTCTGAAACTACCTGTTGTTTATATTTCCAGTCCCTATTTTGCAGGCGTTGCACCAGATGTTGAGGGTGGATTTTGGAATGTAAAACATGAACTAGGACAACCAGCTCCCGAGCCAAGAGTGCACGCCGATGTAAAGCGTACCGGGGAAAGGCCAATTATCTCAAATTCTCATATTAAAACATGGGTGCCTAGGGGATATATTGTAGTGCATTCTTCTTCACCAGGAACAGGACTCAGCCAAGGTTCTCCAACCATTGGGGGAGATAATGAAAGCCTTGCGCCAAAAGCTGTTATTGATTGGTTATGCGGCCGTATTCCAGGTTATACAACACCTGATGGTGATGAAACTGTTGAGGCTTTTTGGTCAACAGGTAAGGTTGGTATGACAGGAACATCATACAATGGAACAATACCTGTTGCGGCAGCTACTACTGGAGTTGAAGGGTTAGAAGCAATAATACCCATCGCACCTAATACATCATATTATCATTATTATAGATCAAATGGTTTAGTGAGATCTCCAGGTGGTTATCTTGGTGAAGATGCCGATGTGCTCTACGACTTTATCCATAGTGGAGATGAGTCGAAAAGAGCATATAATAATGCTACAGTTCGTGATACAGAAATGAAAAATGGTATGGATAGGATAACCGGTGACTATAATGATTTTTGGGCAAGCCGTGATTATCTAAATGATATGGAGCCTTTTAAGGCTGCCCTTTTGATGTCGCATGGTTTTAACGATTGGAATGTGATGCCTGAACATAGCTATAGAATATGGCAAGCAGCAAAAGATAAAGGTGTTCCTGTTCAATTGTATTATCATCAATACGGGCATGGTGGACCTCCGCCAATGACAATGATGAATCGTTGGTTTACACGATATTTACATGATGTGGAAAATGGTGTAGAGAATGATACTACAGTATGGATTGTTAGAGAAAAGGACAAAATGGATAACCCAACGCCTTATCTTGATTATCCAAACCCTGATTCTAAACCTGTTACTCTATTTCTTTCAGCAGGCGCACCAGAAAGAGGAGAATTATCCCTGGAGAAATTGACCAGTAAGGCAACTGAAACTCTGATAGACAATTACTCATTCTCAGGTAGTGCATTGGCACAAGCTGAGATTACAGAGCATCGATTAATTTATGTAACACCTAAACTTACAAAAGATATTCATATTTCAGGTATTTCGTCTGTTACGGTGAAAATGGCCAGCAGTAAACCTGCTGTTAACTTGTCTGTATGGTTGGTTTCATTGCCTTGGAACGAAGGGCGCAGGTCAAGAATCACCGATAATATTATTACACGTGGATGGGCAGATCCTCAGAATCAAAAATCTTTGACTAAAAGCAAGCCACTAAAACCCGGCAAATATTATGATGTTACTTTCGATTTACAACCTGATGATCAAGTAATTCCGGCTGGGCAACAGATTGGGCTACTGATTTTTGCAAGTGATCGAGAATATACACTATGGCCAAGTCCTGGCACTGAACTTACTGTTGACTTACAAGGAACCTCCATAACTATCCCAATTGTAGGAGGTTCTGCGGCTTATAATAAAGCAACTGAGTAATTTACAATGAATGACGACAAAAGTATTGGTTCTCAGCAGCCAAACAATCCAATGCATGGAGTTAAGTTAATTGATATCCTTGAAGGATTGGTAGCTTATTATGGATGGGATGAATTGGGCGAAATAACCAATATCAGGAGTTTTACCAATAAGCCCACCATTAAGTCTAGCCTTAAACTATTGCGAAAAACGCCATGGGCCAGAGCAAAAGTAGAGGAGTTATATATGGAGATTCTTAATAAATAGAATATTATCCGTTCACTATTTGTTGATACTAAACTATATCTAATATGGTTATAATTTTTTAGCTATTTTTGGAAAAAGAGAGAATTGATTCAATTCTTGTTTTTACTCACATATCGAATTAAACATTCTATAAACCTATTAAAACCTGGTAAAGAATGAAAAAGCATTTTATACTATTCCTTATATTTATCCTTGGAGGCTCATTGGCTATTGGGCAAAGTTTTAGAAATCACAATATTATTACGACCGGAAGTTCTGTTTATCGTACAGAAGTGATTGAGGTTGCTGATACTGATAATGATGGTGATTTAGATATCCTGGCAAATATGTCAGGGTCTGACAACAGGCTGTATCTATTGGAAAATAAAGGGAATCAGGAATTTGAAGTTATCAGGGAACTTGACCTAAACTGGGGTAATATTGATCTAAATAAAATTCAGACAGGTGATATTAATAATGATGGTTTGGTGGATATTGTATATTCAATGTTCTGGTATAATTGTAAACTAAAGTGGCTAAAAAATGTAGGCGATAATAATTTTGAATATGTTACAACCTGCTTAAATAGCTTTTCTTCTGGCTGGAATTCAGTTAATTTTTCATTGCAGGATCTAAATGGCGATAGTATACCGGATATTGTAATACAAGGAGAGAATAACAATATTAAAATTAAAATAAACCAGGGTGATGGATCTTTTAATCCAAACTATACATTATTTGAAGGTGGTGGATGCTATCATTATGTTTGCGCTGACATCGACAATGATAATGACATAGATATAATTTACAATGATGACGACTCATATGTAATTGGTGCTTTTTTAAATGACGGAACCGGCAGTCTCATTGAAAATATAATTATTGATTCAAGTGAAAAAAATTTCATATATAATTTCAGTGTTTTTGATACAGATAACGACAATGATCAGGATATTCTTGGTTTTGCTGCCAATGATACTATTGTTATTCTAGAGAATGATGGGAATAGCAATTTTAGTCCACAATTATTACAGGGTGATTCTCTATTCTACAATTATAGGTTTAATGTAGTTGACATTGATAATGATAATGACATTGACCTTATCAATCGTAGATGGCATGTAATGGAAAACCTTGGAAATAATTCATTTGTGTTTAATAATGCCTTTGAATTACCGGTATATTATAAAGGTTTTAAAAATTGCGACTTAAACAAGAATGGTAAACAGGATATTATTTTTGGACATAGTTCCGGTGCAATAGGATATATTGAAGATGTATCTCTAGAGAACTTTCAAAACTGGAAAATGCTGACATCTCAAGTTTTATTACCTCGATTTCCGAATTATGTGGATATTGATGGCGATAGATATAATGAAATATGTTTATTGGATGTCAATTATAACCTTGTATTCTTTGAAAACAATGGATCTGGTGAATACTTTGACACTCTAAACCAAAGTCTGCTACATCGTTATCCAAATGGAATGGGGTATTATGATATAAACCAGGATGGGCTTACAGATATAGTATCATATGGAGATGAATCATGGGCAAATGATAGTAGTAATTTTAAAATGGCCCGAAACATTGGTAATAAAGAGTTCTTTAAATTATTTGTGGATGATTTTAACTATTTCAATAATCACTTTTCCTATTTCATTGATTATGATAATGATGAAATATTAAATGCCGTTTTAATAGGAGATCATTATGATAATGAAACAGATTCAATACTTATATTAAATATTAATCCCGATTTTAGTATTAGCCTTCATGATACAATAAACTTCCAAACAGGAATTAAAATTACAAACCTGAAGTTTGAAGATATTGATGGGAATGGAGAAAATGATATGATTCTTGTTGGTGATAAATCTGCATATATAATTTACTCTACAGATCATCGATTTCCGGATTCTTTTGAACAAATAATACAATTGCCGAAAACGATTTATGATTTTGTACTAGCGAATATTGATGAAAACCCTGAACCTGATATCATTCTTATTTCAGATGAAAAATTATATGTAATTGAGAATTACAATGGAAAATCCACAGAGCAACTTTATACAATCGAACTAGGTGACTACTTTTTAACACTTTTATCGAATGATTTAAACGAGGACGGTATAGATGAAATAGTTGCAATATCCAGAGAGAATATCAAATTGATCTTAAATGTATCACAAGACAATTATATAATTGAAGAATACGATTACGAAAACAGATCTGCGAGCTATTCTTATAGTAGAGAAAATCCCTACTTATTTGCAGATATTGATCTTGATGGTGATTCTGACCTCTTATGTACTAACAACAGGATAGCAGACCTGTCATGGTTCGAAAACAGTTACATCCTTCAGAACTTCCCAATGGAGAATGCAGTTTGGACTGAGCAAAATGGCATGTACGAAGGAAATCCACCACAAACATGGACAAGCCTTTATGTTACAGAAACAGATACGCTGCTCAACAACAAAAGTTATACAAACATTTATGAGTATTATCTTGATCCTGTTTCATTTGATACAGTCCGGCAGTTATATGCTTCAGTTAGACAGGATACATTGCAAAAGAAAGTTCATATTATCAGGCATTATCTGAATGAAGTAAATGAAAGATTACTACTTGATTTTAATGTTGAAGAAGGTGATACTGTGGTTTTGGGTGCCTATTACTGGAATCTTAACCCTCAGTATACAGATAGCATATTTATTGTTGATAGCATCAAACCTACATCATTGTATAATGGTGAACCCAGCAGGATTCATTATTTATCAAATCACAATACTATGTTTCCCGCTTCATTAGAACTAATTGAGGGCATGGGAAGTTTGAGACATCCCTTTGGTCCGGTAAATGAACTGGTTACAAATAATCGTTCTTCCGGTTCTGAACTTTGTTGCGCGGAATATCTATTATGTCTTACTGTTGATGGGAGAAAACTATATCAAATAAATGATAGTGTCTCATGTGGTGAATTGACAGTATGGACCTCAATTCACAATAATGATCCGATCCCAACCATTGAAATTTTCCCTAACCCGGCAGTAGATTTTCTCAATATTAGATTACCTTCAAATACTATTTCAGATTATGTTGTAACCATTTTCAATAACCAGGGTAAAAAAGTTGATTTCGAAATAATTAACAAAAGTCATAAACAAATTCTAATGAATATTGAAGGATTTAATTCAGGAATTTACCATTTGGTTATCAAGTTTGAAGATACGTATTTAGCTTCGAAATTTGTTGTCATAAAATAGAGTTCTACTATTTGAAAACGAGGAATTATAAAGACTGAGATTTCTGTGAAAAAATTAGTTTTGTGACAATTAATAAATCCATACATATCTCTTGTTTTCATGTCATTACGGCATTGTTTTTGTGATGATTAGAATATATTTTTTCTATTGAAACGCTAATAAACATAGTATATATGATGAAAAGAATAGCCCTTGTATTTATCCTAATTCTGGCTGTAACCCTGTTTTATGGACAAAACTCTTCAAATGAAAGTAAAAAAGCTGATACTTTTAAATTACCTGATTTTTCAAAAATTGACCAAACTCCAACATTTGTTATAAAGGTTGATTCATTGAGTTTTAAACTTGATAATTTTAAATATTATAACATTGAATCTGAGTGGATTGAAAGTGTTGACGTATTAAAAGACAAAATATCGAAAAAGATATATGTAAACGAAAATGGTGTTGTGATTATCTATACAAAAGATGAGTATAGAGAAGAGGTAATAAAAGAAATAGGTAAACTGGAAGACAAATAGTACTTGTTTAAAAATCAATTTTCAAATAATTAGTTAAATATTTCTTAAAATCATCTAAAAGTTATTTTAATATTTGTATGTACAAACATTATTTATATATTTGCCGCTGCAATGGATAAATGTGAATCAAAATATTGTGGTTGTTTATACTATTCATCAAATGCTTTGGCAAGATTGATGACGAAGATGGCAGACGAAGAATTTGCTCCCTTGGGCATTACTTCTTCATATGCAATATTGATTAACAGTATCAATGAAAAACCGGGTATCCATCCAAAGGAAATTAGTCAGCAAATGCAACTATCTCCTTCAACTGTTACCAGATTAATTGAGAAAATGGAAACACGGGGCTTAGTAGAAAGAAAGAGTCATGGCAGAATCACAGAAGTTTATCCTACCAAAGATGGCATTGATTTGCAGCAGAAATTAAAACTGTGCTGGACTAATTTGCATGAAAGATATACAGCTATTCTAGGCAAAGAAGAAAGTACTCATCTAACAGAAAATATAAAACAAGCTATTCAAACATTGATTTGATATTTTTTTCATATGATATGTTTGTATGTACAAGCAATATAACTATAATTACTAAATAATAAATAAACTAAAATGACAAAAAAAGTAGTATTAATAACTGGAACCAATAGTGGGTTTGGTTACCTGGCAGCGAAAAGTTGTGCAGAAGAAGGCTATACAGTATATGCAACCATAAGAGATATTAATGGTAGAAATGCTGAAAAAGCTCAGGAGTTATCTGAAATTGAAAACATCAATGTTGTAGAATTGGATGTTACGGATGGCAATAATGTAGTAAGTGTTGTTTCTGATGTAATTGCAAAAGAAGGACAACTGGATGTGGTTGTAAACAATGCAGGCTTTTTCGGTGGCGGACTTACAGAATCATATACAGAAGATGATATTGAAGCAATGTTCGACGTAAATCTAAAAGGAGCATGGAGAGTTACAAAAGCCAGTTTACCTCAGATGAGGAAACAGAATGAAGGTCTTATCATCAATATCTCCAGCGGATTAGGAAGATTTTCTTCACCATTTATGACTGTATATAACAGCACAAAATTTGCGCTTGAAGGACTTACAGAAGGATTACATTATGAAGTAAGGCCTCTTGGTGTTGATGCAGTATTGATTCAGCCAGGTGCATTTCCAACAGAAATATTTGGTAAAACCACCCTTGGTTCAGATATGGAGGTGGCCAGCGGATATGGTGACCTAGCAAAAATTCCTGATCAAATTGGTGAAGGCATTGGTCAAATGTTTGAAGCAATGAAACCTCAGCCCCAAATGGTGCCTGATGCTATTATTAAACTGATCGAAACACCTAAGGGAGAACGTCCTTTAAGAACCGTTGTTGATGCCATGACCGGACAATTTATAGAGAACGCAAATGAGAAGGTTAAGGAGGAATATAATAACTTTGTTACAGCATTTGGATTAGGAGATTTGCTCAAATAAAATTTATAAAGCATTATTTTATTTCCAATATTCTGTTCTCAAAGAAGCTAACATTTGGGAAAATAAAAACCGGGTGACATAAAACTGTCCCCGGTTTTTTTAATCTTTAAAAGTCTGTACTATCTTATTACAGATGCTTTATTTGCTACAATACCCTTACTGGTTTGGAATGTGTAAAAATAATAACCTGCTTGAAGTGTTGATGCATCCCATACTATGGTATGCGTACCAACTGAGTATTTATCATTTGCAATTACAGAAACCAATGAACCTCTGATATCATAAATATTTACAATAATATGATCACTATTTTCAAGTGTAAATTCAATGTTTGTTTTTGTGCTAAAAGGGTTTGGATAGTTTTGTAATATGGTTACGTTATTTTCAATTTCTACAATTGAAGAAGGATTACGATTGGATTCTCCCGGAGAATAATCGGGCATCATAAACCAATTATTTGTACCATCTGTATATCGTCCATAGGATGTGTCTGCTATTTGTGGTCCATATGTAATACTGTCAATAAACACTTGTTCAGGACTCCATAAGCCAACCTGTTCACCACCTCCACTCAATTTAAAGCCAAGGTTAAGTACGCTTGACTCCTGTCCTTTATTTGCATAAAACAAAATAAAACCTCCAGATTCAACAGTTACTGAATCAGGATAGGTATCAGGAATCATGAACATAGCTTCAGGATCTATAAGATCATCTGACATGTAATAACCACCTAGCATAACAGCTTCTTCACCTGCATTATAAATTTCAATCCAATCAGGGAAATCACCCTGTGGCCCAGGGAGTGCAGCATCATTACTTGCCATAAATTCATTTATGTAAAGTATAACATCAGATGGTCCTATATTAGGGTTTGTGTTCGACTCACCAGGTGTAAAATCACTCATGAAATACCAGTTTTCGGTTCCATTATGGTAGCGACCATAAGATGTATCAGTAATCTGTTCTTCATATGTAAGGCTATCTAAAAATACTTGTTCTTGATCCCAAAGACCTATCTGTTCACCACCACCACTTAATTTAAAGTTAAGGTTCATAACGCTCGACTCTTGTCCTTTATTTGCATAAAAAACAATAAAATCACCAGGCTGAACTGTAACTGAATCAGGATATGTATCTGGAATCATAAATCTGGCTTCAGTATCAACAAGATCATCTGACATAAAATAACCTCCAAGCATAACAGCCTCTTCTCCTGCATTATAAATTTCTATCCAGTCGGGATAATCACCTTGAGGACCTGGGAATGCAGCATCATTGCTTGCCATAAACTCATTAATAAAAAGTTCAGGAACTGTAGGTGATGGATTTGTATTTGCAGTACCCGGAGTATAATTGTTCATAAAACCCCAAAAGCTACCACCATCAGGAAATCGTCCCATTGATACATCAGTTTCCTGATTTCCATAACTCATTGTGTCGATAACCACACTCTCAGGAGTCCATAATCCTATAGATTCTCCACCTCCACTCAATTTAAAGTTAAGGTTTAATACGCTTGACTCTTGTCCTTTATTTGCATAAAACAATATAAAGCCTCCAGCAGGTACTGTTACAGAATCTGGATAAGTATCCGGAATTTGAAACATTGCGGCTGGATCATTCAAATCATCAGACATATAATAACCTCCTAGCATTACAGCTTCACTAGTGTTATTATATATTTCAATCCAATCAGGGTGATCTCCTTGAGGACCAGGGAAAGCTGTATCATTACTTGCCATAAACTCGTTAATGTAGAGTTGGGCATTTAAACTATTGGTTACCATAAGTGACATCAGAAATGCCATCATAATAACTGAAAAGTATTTTTTCTTCATATTTAATAGATTTAGTTTATAGAAATACAATTTTGATTTAAAAGTACATTTATATTTTATAAAACAAATGTATTTAAAGATATTCTCAAATATATCACAATAGACTATATTCGAACTATACATTTTAAAATTGCTTCTCCCCTAAATACCAAAACCAAATTAGGCCACCTCTACAGCGTCACACCTATACCTCTGACTATGTATATATTAACACATTTTGCATCCATACATTTACCCTCAAATACTTTACACATACACAACATGCCATCTGTAACTTTTCAATAAGCTTATCTTTGCACAGTTATTTAAAACAAATATTATGTCCCTACTTTTCAAAAACGTAAAGCAACTGATATTTGATATTGATCAGTTTATCGAGACAGTGGAACAAGGTGTACTAGTTTTCAAGGAGGGTGTTGTTAATTATATTGAAGGAGAGAAAACAAGTTTTTCAGATAAAATTCAGCAAATAGATAAACTGGAAGCGGATGCTGATAAATTGCAACGAAAAATTGATGATAAGTTTTACCGTTATTCCATATTACCTCAAAATGTTGGTGATATTGAAGAAATGTTAGATAAGCTGGATGAAATAATAGATATTTCAAAAGATAATCTATATCAGTTTGAGGCTGAATTACCGTTTATTCCCAAGGAGCTAAAAAGTGAATTTATCAGGTTAACCGAAATATCAACCGAAGCCGCTCTGGCTGTTTTCCCGGCATCCCGAAGTTTTTTCAGGGAACCCTTAAAGGTAAAAGATATGCTTTCGAAAGTTTACTTTTATGAAAGGGAAACAGATAAAATTGCAATAAATATTAAGCGTAAACTATTTCATGAAATGAATGATCTTAGATTAAGCCAGAAAATGCACTTAAGATATTTCACATTACATATCGAAACTGTTTCAGATAAAGCAGAAACTTTGGCTGATTTACTTTCTATATTAGCATTGAAAATGAGTATATGATAATCCTTTTTTTTCTATCCAGTGGTTTATTCCTAGGTTGGTCCTTGGGTGCCAATGATGCTTCCAATATTTTTGGAACAGCTGTAGGCTCACGTATGCTTCGTTTTAAAACTGCAGCTATTGTGGCCAGTATTTTTGTTATACTAGGAGCTGTAATACAAGGTGCAGGAGCAAATCACACATTGGGCAAATTAGGAAGTGTTAATACTATTGCAGCAGCATTTACTGTGGCACTTTCTGCAGCACTTACAGTTTATTGGATGACAAGAATGAGTCTTCCTGTATCCACATCTCAAGCAATAGTGGGTGCAATAATTGGATGGAACTTTTACACAAACAACCCAACTGATTTAAGTGTTCTATCTAAAATTGTATCTACATGGATTAGCGGTCCGATATTGGGAGGAATTTTTGCCGTTTTACTGTTTATGCTTGTCAGGCTAATCTTTAGAAAGTCGAGGATTCATTTACTTTTTAAAGACTCAATGGTAAGACTTGGTCTGCTGGTTGTTGGAGCATTTGGTGCCTATAGTCTTGGGGCAAATAACATAGCCAATGTAATGGGTGTTTTCACCGGTGCAATAAACTTACCACCAATTGATTTTGGTCTCTTTGTATTAGATAGCACTCAGCAACTATTTTTTGTTGGTGGTGTAGCCATAGCCATAGGTATTATTACATATTCTAGACATGTAATGGAAACCGTTGGAAATACGTTAATGCCGCTTACACCAGATGCCGCAATTGTTGTGGTTCTTGCTCAGGCACTGGTTCTATTCATATTTTCATCACAGGGATTATCAGACGCTATGCAATCAATTGGTTTGCCAGGAATTCCTCTAGTTCCTGTGTCCAGCTCGCAAATTGTTATTGGTTCTATTATCGGCATAGGTCTATATAAAGGAGGTAAAGAGATAAAATATAATATACTAGGAAGTATTAGTCTTGGTTGGATTGCAACACCAATGGTTGCAGGTGTACTAACGTTCTTTATGTTATTTTTTGTCAATAATGTTTTTAAACAAGATGTTGGAGGTGACAGGTCCCTAGTGGTAGTAGATGATTTAAAGATTGAAATGGGGAAAAGTGATAATCTGCAAAATAATAATGCAGATATTATAATTGAAACGAGGCCCATTACGATTGACACATTAAATAGTTCAATAATTGTAGGTAGTACAGGTAATCCTATATACGAAAACAACTCAATTAAAACAGAATTGGTAATACTTGTTTTAATCCTAATTATATCACTTATAGTATTATCATACTTTCTATACTCGTATCTTAAGAAAGATAAAAACAAACTTCTGCATATTAAAGAGTTAGAGGATAAATATCATCATAAAGTTAAAATACTTGAAGAAAGTCTAGCCAACAGAATAATTGAACAAGATGATCTTGATAAAGAACTAAAATTTCGTCAAAGTGAAATGATTACAATGGCTATGAGTATTATTCGCAAGAATGAATTTCTTGATAATCTAAAAAATGAAGTCATTAAGATCAAGACAGGAATTATAGATCAGGAAATCAGATTAAAGTTGAATAAACTATCATTAATGATAACTCAGGATCTTTCAATCGACAGAGATCGAGAAAAATTTCAGATGCATATCAATGAGCAAAACAGTAATTTTATTCATCAGCTTGAAGAATCTTTTCCCTCAATGACAGATAATGAAAAACGATTGGCTTCAATGCTTAGGCTAAATCTATCCTCCAAGGAAATTGCATCAATATTAAATATATCTCCTAAAAGCGTTGAGATGAATCGATACAGACTACGTAAAAAATTAAAAGTAGATCCGAAAGTAAATTTAACAGATTTTATCAGAGATTTCTAGTTGTTATTTGCCCTGAGAATTCATTTTCCTAAAACTATACATTAATAATTAACCACCATGTTTAAAGCCTCTAAAAATCACTCTTACCATATTAAATTACTGTTTAACTGTGTATTAATGGTGTTTGAGTGTTTGTGTTTACTAAATGTAGGGTATATGTAGAGGCATTATTAATGTCTCAAATTTGTTATTGATGTTATTTAGCAATTGGAAATTATAAATGATTCGTTTAATAATCAAAAGCAATTAATATGAAGAAAAGTTATTACTGTAAGCTTACACTATTGGGATTAATTATGTTATTTCTGTTTAGTGGAAATGCTTATTCGCAAGTAGAAAATACTGTAACAGGAAAAGTTTTTCCGGCCGGTATGCAAACACCAATGAGAGATGTTAGTGTAGGAATTCAAGGTGACCCTTCATCCATGGTTCTTACCGATGGAAATGGGTTTTTCAGCTTAACCGTAAAGGAATTTCCTGTTGACATTATTTTCATTAAAGACACATATGAAAAGCAAGTTGTAAATGTTAAAAAAGCCAGTGACATTACTGTTTATATGTCAGTAGCGGGAAAAGCAGTAAATGACTATGGACAAGAAGTTGGAATTAGAGTTAAGCTAAATCCTGAATCCAGAGATGGTATTCTGATGTTCTCATCAACTGATAACAGGTTTAGATATTGGTTTGATAATCGTGTGTATTTTGATGGTGCTGTATATTTAGGAGATAATACATACCAAGGTGTTGAACACAAAATTGGAAATGGCGTAAATATTCGCCGTATGAGATTTGCCATGAAAGCTATTATATATGGTAACTGGGGTGGTGAAATTGATTTTGATTTTGGAAATAACGAAGTAGATATTAAAGATGCGTATATCAGATATATCGGTAAAAACTGGCAACTTAAAGCTGGTAACTTCAGAGAGCCAATGTCAATGGAAACAATGACAACATCAAGGTACATTACGTTTTTGGAAAGACCCATGGCTACTGAACAAGCTCCTTCACGTCATCTTGGTATAGCGTACAAAACATTTACTAATCATTTGTTTTTTGAAGTTGGAGTTTTTTCTAGTAAAATTGCCAATGATTTGATCAGAGATCAGAACAAAAGTAACGGAACTAATGCTGGTTGGTCTGTAACAGGTCGTTTAGCATATGCACCTATTAAAAAAGATAGAATGGTGCTTCACTTTGGAGTATCAGGATCTTATAGAACACCCAAAATTCAAGAACTTGGTGACCCAATAAACAGCTTTAGATATGGTGAAAATGCTGAAACAGAAATCAATCGTAAGAAATATATTGATACCGACTGGGTACCATATTGTAAAACAAAAACTATTTATGGTTTAGAATTTGCTTACGCAGTAAAAAACTTCCGTGTCCAAAGTGAATATCTTAGAACTGATATCACAAGAGATGCCGATAAAGTACCAACTGGTGAAGATAAGTTTTCAATGGGAGGATTCTATGTTATGGGTGCATGGTTAATTAATAATGCTGACTATTATTATAATATGGCAGATGCTGAGTTTTCACAAATTGATTTTCAAGATAACAAGAAAGGCGCTTTTGAGTTTGCATTAAGATACTCCTTTATGGATGCAAATACTTTTAAGGATGGTGTAGATATACCATATATGCCAGGTGGTTCAGGTGAAAGTTACACAGTAGGAGTTAGTTATTACTTCAACTACAATGTGAAGTTTATGCTAAACTACGCATACCTAAATCACGATCGTTGGGCTGACGGAAAAGGTAAGTACAAAACCTATGATATAGATGATAATGGAAATGATATAACTCCTGCGGGAAAAGGAGGAATTGATTTTAGCACTATCCAGGCGCGACTTTTAATTGCATTTTAATTTAGATGAGTAAACCATAAAAAATAGAAAAATGAAAAAATATATTTTAATAAGCATAATTGCTGCTCTGTTTTTCTCAGGTTGTGTAAAGGATGAACAACCTGCACCGCTTCCACCACCTGCAGAAGAATATGAGAGTATTGTTATAAATGAGCTAATCACAAAAGATCTAAGTGATCCGTATTTTGTTGACGGATTAGGTGAAGGTGCCGATTGGATCGAATTATATAACAAAGGAACAAAAGCTGTAAATGTTGCAGGAATGTGGGTTACAGATAACCCTGGAGTAGAAGATGATTATAATCGTATTCCTGATTCGGATGCTAATTTCACAACCATCCCACCTAAGGGTTTTTTGGTAATGATTTGTGGTGCAAAAGATTCTGAAGGCAATAAGATTGAAACAGGTATTGCAGATGGAAAAGTATTTATTGAAATGGGGTTAAGTTCATCTGGTGATCATTATGCTGCAATATACACCCCTGAAAAAGTGGAAATTGATAAGACTGATGATTTCAATGGTCTTGAAGATGGAAAATCATTTGGGCGCACTGTAGATGCAGGAGATACTTGGTCAACTTTAACAAATAAAACACCTGGAGAACCAAATGACGGTACTGTTCCTGTAGCCGGTTCACTTGTAATTAATGAATTTATGTGTAGTAATGATACCACATACATTCCTGATGGTGGTCCTGATGATTATCCAGATTGGATCGAAATCTACAACACAGGAGATACTCCTCTTGATATTGGTGGCTGGTATGTTACTGATGATATGGCCGATCCTATTCAATACCAGATACCATCAAATATTCCAGATCAAACTGTAATACCAGCACATGGTTACCTAATACTAAAATGCAACGGAGTAGGTGAAGGATTAAACACAAACTTTAAACTAGGTAGTGGTGGTGATGATATAGGTCTTTCCAAAGATGGTGTAACATTTGACGATTCAGTTTCATATGGATCAGCCACAGGTGGCGGCACTGAAGTTCCAAATCCAGAGACTGATATGTCAACAGGAAGAGATATTGATGGTAGTTTTGTTTGGGTGGTATTTGATCCAAATACAGAGTTTCCACCAACTCCAGGAACATCAAACGGAAATTAGAAATAAGTTATTCAAAATAGAAGTTAACAATGAAAAGGTTCTCATTCATCACATTTGTTTTATTACTTACATTTTCATGTAGTAAGGATACAACCACAGTGCCGGTGAATGAGAACCTAATCGGAGCTCTTGAATTAATCAATACTAATAAGGTTGACGTTCCAGAGCCATCCGGTCTTACATTTGGGCCTGATAAAAAAACATTACTTACTGTTAGTGATCATACAAATCAGATTTATGAGCTAACGTTGCAGGGTGAAGTAATTCGAATATTGGATTATGTTGGTAAAGATTTGGAAGGCATTTCATATAACCCATATGAGCACCTAATCGTAGTTGCAGAAGAAGCAGACCGGGATATTACACTTGTTGATTACGAAACAGGTAACAAAATTGAAACATATAATATTGAAATTCCATTTGGCTCTCCTAATAGTGGACTGGAAGGTGTTTCATACAATAACAATAGCCGATTATACTATATTTTGAACGAAACTAACCCTGATCTAATGGTGATCTGGAGTCCTGAATATGGAATAATCAGTGAAATTAAGTTAAATTTTGCTTCTGACTATTCGGGAATCTACATTGATGATAAACGATCTGCTATTTGGATGGTTAGTGATCAGTCAAAAGGTTTATACAAATGTAATTACAATGCTGAAGTTCAAATCACATATTATCTGGATGAATTAAAATATGAAGGTATTGTTGTGGTTGATGATATTATCTATTTGATTAATGATGCAACCGGAAGATTAAATATTTACAAAATAAAGAAAGAAATATAGCCATGGTAACTACAATAATTCCAAGATATGAATTCAGGATTTTTGGAAATAATCTTGACCCTGTTATTCAGAATATAACAAAGCTCTCTAGAAAAGAGATGACACGGAAAATGGATTCTGTTTATTTACTTACACCATGGAAAAGAAGGAATAATATTAAGATTAGAGAAGGAGTAATGGATATTAAAGTTCTTGAGCAGGAGTTTGAGAAACTACAACAATGGAGCCCTTTTCTGGTGGGTGAATTCCCAATGAAATCTGAAGTAATTAAAACCACAGTATTTCCTGCACTAGGTGTTGAAAGCCCGGTATTTGAAAGAAAAGAATATACTTTAAAAGAATTCATCGATGAAGTGGTTTCCATTGATCCTGACTTGTCTGTTGCATATGTTTGGAAAACCAGACATGCCTACACCATCGCTGATTGTATTACAGAAATTGCAGAAATAAAAGTAAATGGAACTAGTGTAAAAACAATTTGTATTGAGTCGGAGGATCCAAATAATGTTATTGAAGCAAAAAAAATACTAGGCATTGCCGAATCAACTGAAAATGTAAACTATCCACTGGCGCTCAAGCGTTTTATGGGTTTGACAAAATTACCAGATCATTGGAATACTATAAATTTTTAAAAAGAAAGAAACAACTAGATGACTAAAGATAAAATGAAAATTGGAGAAATTTCCAAGCCCAGATTCGAATTTAGAACCTTTGGGAGGGATTTCACAGATGTTGCATATTTAATGACAAGACTATCTGTTCCGGTACCAGAAAAAGTATGGGAAAGAACCTCAGAAGAAACATATATCATTTCTAAAACAAATAATGTTAATAATACTAAAATCCGTGATGGTAAAATGGATATTAAAACATTCGTTCAGGAAGTAGATGGGCTTGAACAATGGAATCCTCTTATGAAAGGTGAATTTCCAATTAAGGCTGAGGTATTGGAGAAAGAAGTATTTCCTGCATTTATGGTTGACATGCCATCCCTTAATAAAGAAACTTATACACTTGAAGAGTTTATGGATATGGTTAAATCAAATCCTAATTTACAAGCCATTACAATTGAAAAAGAAAGGTTTGGATATATGATAAACAATACCATTTGTGAATATGCCAATGTATGGATAAATGGAGCAATGGTAGTTACTGTAAATTCCGAATCCACCGAATTAGATGATATAAAAAAGACTATAACTGACCTTGGTTTAATTGGTGTTGAGAATATCAACTACCTTCAAGCTGCCAAGAGAGTTACGGGTATGATTGATAAAAAACTAGCTAATTAATAATGTTGAAATGACTAACTGCTGATATGATTAAATATAAGATTAAAAATCCATTCAGCCATTTCAGTATTTTAACATTGTAGCATTTAATCATTAAAAGATATGGCACAAGAAATTGAAAAGAAGTTTTTGGTATCCGGCAACTTTAAAACCCAGATAACCAGAGAAACAAGAATAACACAAGGATATCTATCATCAATACCTGAAAGAACAGTTAGGGCACGTATAAAAGGTGATAAGGGCTTTTTAACCATAAAGGGTATTGGAAACGCATCAGGTGCAAGCCGTTATGAATGGGAAAGAGAAATTCCTGTTACTGAAGCAAAAGAACTATTGGAAATCTGTGAACCGGGCGTTATCGACAAAACAAGATTTATTGTACCTGAAGCCTCAGGTTTGAAGTTTGAAGTTGATGAATTTTATGGTGATAACGAGGGTTTAACAGTGGCAGAAATTGAGCTTCCTACTGAAGACCACCCTTTTAATAAACCCAATTGGTTGGGTGAGGAGGTAACAGGAGATAGTAGGTTCTACAATTCGATGCTAATGAAAAATCCATTTAAAAACTGGTAGCCGAATAATGAAAGTGAAGAACTATATTGCCGGGTTTGTTGTGATTTCCTATTTAGTATTATTGGGATACTTATATTTAGGAATAGGTCAAGGAACACAATATCCAGCAAAACCAATTACCATAGTAATTCATTCGAAACCCGGATCAGCCATTGATTACATGGCTCGAAAGGTATCAGAAATAGCTCGAAATTATAGTGATGTTCCGTTTGTGGTGGAAAACCGTTCAGGCACTCAAGGTTTAGTAGCCATGCAACATGTGCTTGATAAAAAACCAGATGGCTATACTCTGCTAGGTGTAACAAAGTCTTTCTTATCAACAGTAATGGTTAATAAGAGCAAAGTAAAGCTCGATGACTTTCTTTTTATTGCAAATATGGTTGATGACCCTGAAGCAATAATATCAAATCAGGACAGGGGCTTCAGTACAGTTCAAGATGTTATTCATAATTCCAAATTAGATAAAAAACAAGTATGGATTGGCCCGGGAACAGGTGGACGTGATCATTTAATGGCATTGAAATCTTGGGAAGTATTGGGTATTAATGCAAACTGGATTGACTACAAAAGTGGTCCTCAGTCAATTTTGGCTTTATTAAGAGATGAGGCTGCAATTTATGTTGGTAACCCTTCGGATATTAAAGGCAAAAGCGGACTTGATGTTGTATCAATAGCTAGTGAAAGTAGATTATCATCACTACCTGATGTTCCAACTTTCAAAGAGCAGGGATACGATCTTTATGAATCCATGTGGAGGGGATTTGCATTCAAAAAAGGTGTTCCAGATGAGGCAACTGAATATGTTACTAAAATACTTCAAGAGGTGGTTAATGATCAAGAGTGGAAAAACTATTGTAATGAGACATATGTTTTTTCAAATTTTGAAAAACATGTAGAATTCACTCAACGAATTGAGCAGGAAGTAGAGGAAACCAACAATTACCTTAATAAGGCTGGATTATTAGCTGCATATCAGGCTCAAAGTAAAATTCCATTAATATATATACTACTAATAATTGTTGGTGTTACCTTAACATTACTTTTGGCATTTAATAAATTCAGATTTAGAAGAATTAGCTATGATCAATTTATTGCCGGTGGGCTCATCATTGTATCTCTATTCTTTTATTACCAAACCACATTATTTTTAACACCAGAAAATGCTGATGTTACAAATCCTGCCCTAATTCCAAGAATCTGGATAATAGTGCTTTTAATACTCAGCGTTATTTTAATTGTTAAATCAAGAAATAAGATAATTGAAACAAGCCATTCAAAACCCGGAACAGTACTTATCATTATTGTTCTGCTTATACTATATCTATTATCAATGCAATGGGTTGGATATTTTTTCACAACACCTATTTTCATTTTGATAACAATGTATTTGTTAATGTATCGGAAACCTGCTTTTATGACAATTAATGCTTTTGGTTTTGTGATATTCAGTTATTTCATTTTTAATAAATTACTACATATTGACTTGCCATTGGGCTGGTTATTAATATAAAGACACCTAGAATTAATTATGGGAATTTTTGAAAATCTTTGGTTAGGGTTACAGGAATTTGGGCATTTTCTACCCATTTTGATGATGTTCATTGGAGTTATCGTTGGTATTATGGTAGGTGTTCTTCCCGGACTATCACCTTCCATTGGTGTGGCACTTATGCTACCTGTAACATTTGGCCTAGATCCAATTAGCGCCCTTGTTTTACTTGTGTCTGTTTATTTATCATCCAATTACGGAGGTTCAATTACAGCCATTGCAATTAATACACCGGGTACACCTGGTGCTGTGGCAACAACATTTGATGGCTATGAGCTGACCAAACAAGGTAAACCATTGCACGCACTTGTAACATCATTAACAGCCTCAACTATAGGCGGATTGGTTGGTACTATTATTCTTATTCTGTTCTCTGTACCACTTGCATCACTTGCGCTATCCTTCGAATCTTACGAGTATTTCGCTCTTGGAGTATTTGGTTTAACAATAATTTCATCCTTGGCAGGGAAAAGTCCTTTAAAAGGATTTATTTCTTCAGGCATTGGATTATTGCTTATCACCGTGGGGTTTGATACACAATTACCCTTTTCACGTTTTTCGATGGATATACCTGATCTTGCTGATGGAATAGAATTTATTCCTGCATTAATTGGACTATTTGCTTTAGGAGAGATCTTTTTTAGTATTGAAAAAGGTGATAATCAGAAAGTAGAGAAAACTACAGCTGTTGATCTATCAAATACCTTGCCCGTTAAGAAACTTCTTAAATTAAAATCATTGGTGTTAAAGTCATCAATTATAGGAACACTTGTTGGTTGTATTCCTGGAGCTGGTGGTACAATTGCAACATTTATTGCCTATGATAATGCAAAGAATGCAAGTAAACACCCCGAAGAATTTGGTAAGGGATCATTGGAAGGTGTTGCTGCTCCAGAAGCTGCTAATAATGGTTCCGTTGGTGGTGCATTAGTACCTTTGCTTACATTAGGAATACCGGGAAGTGCTTCCACTGCTGTTTTGATTGGAGCTCTAATGATTCACAAACTAAACCCTGGACCTGAGCTTTTTAGCAAAGAACCTGGATTAGTCTATGGTATATTTATCAGCCTATTTTTTGCAAATATCTTTATGTTTTTTGTTGGATTGATGGGAAATAAACTATGGATTAAAATTATTGCCGCACCAAAATCACTATTATATCCAATAATCCTTGCTCTATCATTTATAGGTAGTTATTTTATACAAAACTCTGTTTTTGATGTGGGTATTTGTATTGCATTTGGAGTACTTGGTTGGTTACTGAAACGTGGTGACTTTCCAACAGCACCAGTTATCCTGGGATTAATCCTTGGGAAAATGATTGAAGAAAACCTACGACTATCACTTATAAAAGGAGAATGGCTTGACTTCTTTACCCGCCCCGGAAGTTTAATTATTATTCTACTTGCTCTTGTTTCATTCTTTTTACCACATATCAAAAGAAAATTAAAGAAAATCAATTAGTATGTTATTATTATCAAGTATAGGGAACACTACTACTGTTTCCTGGTTTTTTGTATTGATGGGACTTCTAGGTGGCCTGGTTCTATTCCTTTATGGAATGGAAAAAATGAGTGAGGGGTTGAAAAAGTCAGCCGGTAAAAGAATGAGAAATATTCTATCGGCGCTAACTAATAACCGATTAGTTGGATTAGCTGTTGGTGCATTTGTAACCATGGTTATACAAAGCAGCAGTGCAACAACTGTAATGCTGGTAAGTTTTGCTCAGGCACAATTACTAACGTTTGGACAAACTTTGGCAGTGATACTTGGCGCAAATATTGGAACAACTGTAACGGCTCAGTTAATAGCATTTAAGCTAACAGATTATGCATTTTTAATGATAATAATCGGTTTTGCACTGACCATTTTTTCAAAAAAAGATGGGTACAAATATCTTGGAGAATCATTACTCGGTTTTGGTATCCTATTTCTAGGAATGAAAGTAATGTCTGATTCAATGCATCCTCTAAGGGATTATGAGCCTTTTATTAATATAATGAAAGATCTTGAGAATCCAGTTTATGGACTTATAATTGGTGCAATATTTACTGCGCTCATCCAAAGTAGTAGTGCATTTACGGGCATAGTTATTGTTTTAGCACAACAAGGTTTGCTAAGTTTAGGGGCAGGAGTACCGTTATTGCTTGGTGCAAATATTGGAACTTGTATTACAGCCGGATTAGCCAGTTTAGGAGCAACCAGAGAGGCAAAACGTGTTGCTCTGGCACATGTTATTTTCAACACTGCAGGTGCGTTGATCTTTCTTTTTTGGATACCATATTTTGTAGAACTTGTTAGGTGGATATCTCCAGTTTCGGATGCTACTGGTATGCAAAAATTAGCAGCAGAAACCCCAAGGCAAATAGCTAATGCACACACATTATTTAATGTAAGTGTTGCGCTGTTGTTTTTACCATTCACTTCGCTGCTCTCAAAAACTGTATTGAAGATTCTTCCTGTTAAAGAAAACGAAAAAGCTTTGGAAGTAGTAACATGGCACCTTGATGACAAAGCTCTGTCTACACCTGCATTAGCCATCGATTTAAGTCATTCAGAAGTTGGCAGGATGGCTAAGATCTTACGAAGAATGCTAAGAGCAATAATTTACCCCATCCTACATGATGATGAAGGAGTTGATAGTACACATAAACATCTCACAGCAATTGAAGGCATTGAGATGAGGGAGGGTAAAATTGACTTTCTGGATGAGAAAATCACAAATTATCTACTAAAAATTGGAAAGGAAGAATTATCAGAAGATCAAAGTGCAGAAGTATTTAACCTCATCTCCATTGTAAGATATATGGAAGCCATTGGAGATATTATCAATAGAAATATGTTTCCATTGATAGCAAAGAAAAACGCTCTTAAGGATAACTTTTCCAAGGAGGGTCAGGAAGAAATTGCGTTATATCATGCAAAGATTTATAAGCAATTGGAACGACTCGAAACTATTTTCTCTGAAAATAAATTAAAGAAAGCTAAAAAAATTATCCAAAAGGATTTAAAGTATGCTGATCTGGAAGCTGAATTTAAGATACATCATCTTGAGAGACTGCAAAACAGAAGGAAAGAATCAATTATTACCCATGAACTTCATATGGACATAATGGATAATCTTAAACAGATAAGTGTATATATCACAGAAATAGCTCGTTCTACAATTGGTGTTAGGTAATTGTATTTAGTACTATTTGTTCTTTTTTTCTCCAAATACTCTGTCAAAAAACTTAAAAAGAATTCTTTAATCCGCAATCAAAATATATAAAAGCATATCACATTTATAGTATTATTAGTCAATGAAAGAGTTTCATTTAGATTAAACAGTAGGGTTATTTTTTTAATTATTTTCGTGTGTAAATTAGATCATAATGCTAACCCTTTAATTCATGAAAAAGCGACTATTCCAATTATTGATAATACTAATATCTTCACAAATAGCAAATGCTCAATTCGGACCTGAAATAGTGCTCTCTGAACAATCCAACATCTACAACATTCAACTTGTGGATATGGATAATGATAATTTAGAAGATGTGGTCATATCCAAATACTCGGATGATGAGTTGGTATGGTTAAAAAATCTCGGAAACGGTTTATTCGGTGAAGAAAAAATTATCCAATCTGTTTTTAGACCATTAGATATTTATTTTGAAGATTTTGACGGAGACAATGATCTTGACTTTACAGTAAAAGAATTGATCATAGAGTTTCAAAATAATCATTACAAAGTTAATATGTACAAGAATACTCCAACTGGCTATGAACCATACGGAGTTATACATATGGATTTAACGGAAAATATACCATCTGATATTGATAATGATGGGGACACAGATTTCGTAGGTTTTGTTGACAATTTAATTATCATAAGAAGAAATGATGGGCCATTTATGAATTTCGTAAGGGTACATGTTGATGAATATGCCCACAACATAACAGATATTGACTTGACCGATATCAACGGAGATGGCTTAACTGATATTGTGGCTTCTCTGAACGGATATTTATCAATAGTTTGGTATGAGAACCTGGGAAATTGCAATTTTTCCCAGAAAAAAACAATTGGGTCCAATACCCTATACTACCATGGACCATTGCATTGTGTTGATTACGACAAGGATAACGATAATGATGTCCTATGTATTGGGCCAAGTTTTGCTCCGCTGTCTTACTATAAAAATGATGGGGCTGATTCAAATTTCGTAGAAATACCAATCATCCATGAAGGAGTATCACAAAACATGGGATGTAATGTGATTGCAGAAGATTTTGACAATGATGGTGATATGGACATTGTTTATGGAAATAAAACTTATTCTGAAGAATATCATCAGATATTATACTACAATAACCTTGGAAACAATACTTTATCTACGCCCATTGTGCTTTCAGAGTATCCAAAGGTTGGCACTCTCCAGGAATTTGATTTTGTTGCGAAAGATTTTGACAAGGATGGTGATAAAGATTTGTTTTGCATACTAAGCAGAAATATTAGTGTTGTGTGCTATTTTGAAAATTTACTACACGAGCCATACCGTGCAAATGGAAATGTATTTTTTGATGAAAATATGAATGGAGAAAAGGATTCATCCGAATATGGTCTTCCCAATATCAAGGTACAAGCAAATAGCAATAGTACTTACACATATAACCATGGAAATTATAGTATGGCTCTCGAGCCGGGAATACATACGATTAAATTATCTGAACTGGATGACTGGGCTCTTACCTCACAACCCGAATCATATACCATATCAATAACGGAAATCAACCAAAATGTGAGTGGGTTAAACTTTGGGCTTTTTCCTGCAAATAATAGCACTCACTTACAAGCTGATATTTCATATGGTTTCTCAAGATGTGATGACCTTGTAAATATGTGGTTGAGCATTAAAAACAATGGTACATCTACTCCCAATGGTTTGATTGAACTAATATTGGATGATTCCATCAGTTTTATTGGAGCAGATATAGTTCCAGACTCTATTTTAGGCCAGGCTATATATTGGCATTTTGATAGTCTGTTTTATTGGGAACGAGAGGTGATAAATGCGGAAATACTTATGCCCGACTTCAATAGCATTGGCGATACTTTGGTGTCCATTATTAATTGTTATGAAATCGATAAAAACAGTAATTTAACTCTGATGGATGCAGACACATTGTCGAGAGTGCTTTTGTGTTCATACGACCCCAATGACAAAGTTGTTTTTCCTAAATCAAAAGGATCCGACGGTATCATCTCTGCTAATCAGGAATTATCATATACTATTCGATTTCAAAATACTGGAAATGATACTGCATTCAATATACATGTAATAGATACAATGGATTCGGGTCTTGATATAAATACATTTGAATTTGTTTTTGCTTCACATCCGGTAGTGGTAAATCACAAACCAAATAATGTAAGTAGTTTCTATTTTGAAAATATCTTATTACCTGACAGTAATACAAATGAAATGGGAAGTCATGGATTGATAAAATTCAAGATAAAGCCATCACAGGAAGTGATTCCAAATCAACAAATAGAGAATACTGCTTTTATTTATTTCGACAACAACCCTCCTGTTTCAACTAACACCACCACTAATATCATTGAGTGTCCAAACAGGCCACAACCTACTATTACATACGATTGGCCGTACTTATATTGTGATTTGTCTTGTAATTGTAATGTTTACTGGTATTTAAATGATACGGTTTTGGTAGATACCGTTAGTGAAGTTTTTTACCCAACTATAAATGGTGCCTATTCACTAACATTAATTGATACTAACTATTGTAGCATTACATCTAATCAATATGTTTTTAACTCAGCCAATATCAATGATCATTATAATATAAAAGCTAAGATTTTTCCAAATCCGTCTACATCAGAGGTAAATTTCTTGTTTAACACACAGTTATCAATGCGCGACAAAATCACCATTTATAGTATTACCGGAGCAAAGATTCTGACTCTTGGAAACCTAATGGGAAACAGCTTTCGGGTTGAAAATAATAACCTAGGAAAAGGTATTTTTATAGCATATTTAGAGAATGATTATAGTAGTACAAAAATATTTTTAGGAAAGCTGGTAGTGGAATAACCTTTTTAACTGTACAATGAATAACACATGCCTTTACTTCATGTTTGATTAAATAAATTTTGTTGAAAATATGGCAATTGAGATCGAGAAGAAATTTTTAGTAGTAGGTAATTATAAGGATTTTGCATTGAGCGAAACACGAATTATACAGGGATATATTTCATTAAATCCCGAACGAACCGTAAGAGTCCGAATAAGAGGAAAAAAGGGATATCTAACTATAAAAGGAGCTGGAAATAAATCGGGGGCAAGCCGGTTTGAATGGGAGAAAGAAATACCATTAAATGAAGCTAAAGAGCTTATTGAAATTTGCGAAAAAGGAATTATTGATAAAACACGCACAATTGTTCCTGAAAAGTCAGGCCTAATTTTTGAAGTTGATGAATTTCATGGAGACAATCTTGGATTAACCGTTGCAGAAATTGAACTTCCATCAGAAGATCATTTTTTTGAAAAACCCATATGGCTTGGTGATGAAGTTACAAATGATTCTAAATATTACAACTCCATGCTTATTAATAATCCATTTAAAAAGTGGTGAGCAGTTTTACTTTTTCTTTTTCCCTTTAAAGATTTTATCAAAGAACCTTCTTATTCCGCTTTTCTTTTTGGGTTGTTCATCTTTTTTCTTACTCTCAACTTCATGATTCTTTTCAACATCCATATCAGTTACCCTGTTTATAAAGCCCTTTAATCCTTTTTCAAAGAAAGGATCGCAATGGATTAGCTCTTCTTTAATATAAATATGAGAAAAATCACTTATATATTTCTTTGATAAACCCGGGCTCTCTTCAATATCCGATAAGATATGTCCGACAATAGGAAGAGCCAGAGCTGAACCACTACCCAAACCACCCCTAAAATGAACCTCTGGTGACATAGCTCCAACCCATGTTCCAATAACAATATTAGACGTATAAGCCATAAACCAAGCATCACTATAATTTTGAGCTGTTCCTGTTTTTCCGGCTAGATCTGAAACTATACCAAACCTATTCCTAAGCTGCTTTGCTGTTCCTTCATTAACAGCTTCTTCAAGTATCACTGTAATCTGATCAGCAATTTTTGTATCAATGATCTGGTTTGGCAACTCAACGGAGCATTCATAAATAATATTATCATCAGAATCGAGAATTCTATCAATCATTATAAGATCATCAGAAATAAAACCATCATTAGCAAATGCACTATATGCCTTTACCATATCATACAGTGAAGCATCCATAGCTCCCAATGCAATTGAAGGTGTTTCATAAATTGGGGCATCTAATCCAAACCTACGAAGCATATCACCAACCTCATCATGACCAGTTTGAAAATACAAGTCCATTGTGGGCAAATTCATCGAGTTTGCAAGTGCATACCATAAAGCTACAAGGGTATCCTTACTACTACTGTTATCGTAATTTCGCGGGGTCCAACCATCATAATCTTTATATTCAACAACTTCATTACTCAAGTAATCACATGGAACAAAACTTTTTTCCAGTCCGGAAGCATAAATAAGAGGCTTTATTGTTGAAGCAACCTGACGTTTCGAAAGCACCAAATCATAAGGTAAATACCTGTAATTATTGCCACCCACCCAGGATAATACCCTACCTGATTGTGGTTGTGTAATCAGAACTGCAGCATTTAACATAGAGTAATAATGCCAAAGACTATCTGAAAAACTCATAGGGTTGTTATTGTCCGAATTCCAAGAAAAAACATCACGATTTTTTGTTTCACCAAGTCTTTTTTCACCATATTTATCCCTAACCGAACTATACCAATCTTTCTTAATCCTGCTATTTTTCAATTCTTTGTTAAGGAGCTTCTGCATTTTCACCAATTGCTTCTTCACAGAATTTTGTGAAGACTTCTGAAGAGAAAAATCAAGTGTGGTATAAATTTTCAACCCATCTTTTTCTATATCAACGGTTTCTGGATTTTGATAATTTAGATCATCGATAATTTGCTGTGCTCTTTTTTTTACATGATAAACAAAGTAACCTGAAGGAGCTTCCTTTTGATAATTTGAGTATGATAATATCAAATCAGAATCCAATAGAGTTTTCATATTCTCTTGTGATAGATATCCTTCATTAAACATCAATTTGAGAACCTGATTTCGTCGTCGCTTGGCATTTTTAGGATTTAATCGTGGGTTATAGTATGTATTTGCCTTTAGCAAACCCACCAGTACTGCTGATTCTTGAATGTTTAAATCTTTACAATGTTTCCCAAAGAATCGTAGTGATGCAGCTTCTACTCCAAATACTTCTTCTCCAAAGGGAACCGAGTTTAAATATAATAATAGTATTTGTTGTTTTGAGAGAACATTTTCCATGCGAACAGCAATAATTGCTTCTTTTAGCTTATTCACAGGCATTGATAAAAAGCTGTGATCATTTCTGCCATATAGATTTTTAACAAGCTGTTGAGTTAGCGTGCTTCCTCCTCCTGAACTCTTATCGCCCAAGATAATTGATTTGAATAGAACCCTTAAATAACTGCGTCCATCGTAACCTTCATGTAGGTAAAACCTCTTGTCTTCAGTTGCAACAAGCGCGTTAATCAGATGTTCTGGAATCTCACTCCAATTTATGTTGGTTCTGTTTTCAGCGAAATATTTTCCAATAATCTCACCATCAATAGCAAATACCAGTGAGGCTTCCTCATTTTGGATAGATGATAGTTCTTCTGTAGTTGGAAATGGTCCGAATACCCCGTAGTATACTGCCACAACAAACCCAGCAAAAATAAGTATCCCTGCCAATAACAATAGAGTCAGCCACTTAAAACACTTCTTGATAAATTTCTTCATAGTATTTATTAACACATTCCAAACGCTATTTTTATAACTGATAGTATAATATTAAAGGATTATTGTTTTGATTAATTATTCGTTACTTTGTACCTCAATTGAATTAATCTAAGCAAAACTAACTAAACACATCTATCATGATACTACTTCATAAAAAAACATCAACTTATTCACTTGTAATTTTGATGGCCCTTTCAATTTTTATTATTCCATCCTGTACAAAAGATAATAATGATGACCCTATCGTTTATAGTACATATGTTAGTCATGAATTATTAGTTACTTATTCAAGCGACGGCATTAAGACTCTTTTCCAACAGGTTCAGTTACTTCATCCTGAGGTGGAGGTTCTTATTCAACAACTACAATATGATGTAGGTGTTTATAACGTAACATACAATACACCTTTTAATGGTGAAGAAATAGAAGCATCGGGGCTCGTTTGTATTCCTGTAACTGATAATGAGGCTTTTCCAATGATTAGTTTTCAAAATGGAACAAATACAGCTCATGCAGAAGCACCCACAGTTGATTATGCAAATACACTATTTAAATACCTTGAGTCATCTGCATCAATGGGATATATAATGTTAATTCCTGATTATATTGGGTTTGGAAAGTCGGAACAGTTTGTTCATCCATACTTGCATACCGAAAGTACTGTTTCAACGGTAGAAAACTTAATCATAGCCACAAAGGAAATGCTAAACTCTGGCATTGTTAATACAAAATGGAATAATGATGTTTACCTAATGGGATATTCGCAAGGAGGATGGGCTACTTTGGCAAGTCATCGTTATCTAACTAACAAAACTGATCTTTCATTTTCTGTTGCAGCTTCATCATGTGGTGCAGGTCCGTATAATCTATCAACAGTTCAAAATTTTATGTTTGAAGGCGATACTTATCCACAGCCTGTTTACATGGCATATACAGGTGTTTCATATAGTTCGTTGGGATTAATTACAAATCCTTTGACAGATTATTTTAAAGAACCTTATGCAACTCCTTTACCCTCCTATTTTGATGGCACACTTAGTAATGGAGAAATAAATCAATTGCTCAATGATACTGTATCGGTATTGGTTACAGATTCATTTTTAACGGGAATTAATACCGACCCTTTATATCAAAATTTTAGAAGCGCAATGAGTATGAATAGCGTTTCAGGATGGAACTCTGAGCAGCCCATCCATCTTTATCATGGAACAGCTGATAATTATGTTCCTCCTACAACTACTGAAGATGTGTTTCAAGAATTTGTTGATGCAGGAGCATCTGAAAAAGTATCATATTTCCCTCTACAAAATATGAACCACACAACGGCCGCTATTCCTATGGTTGTAAACTCTTTAATTTGGTTTAACGAATTGGAAAATAAATAATAACTTTTTTCATTTGTAATGTAACAACAATTCTAAACTGAATCAAAACTCATTCTTACATTCTGATTGAAATTTTGTGCTATTTTTGTTTTCTTACAAAAAAGCATGGCCTACTTTTTAAAGATAATAAATGTATTTTTTCTGTCAATGATAAAATACTTTTATACACCTATTTACGCACATCTTATTGGTCTTGACCTAATATCTACATTGATTTCTATGATAACCGGGGGGGTGATTGGCTTTATGGTTTATTACCACTTTAGCAAACTGGTAATAATAGCTACTGCAAATGTTAAACCCATTGCCAGAAAAGTTGTTCCAAATTATTTTCAAGATAAGTATAGAGTTCATCGTGAAAAAAGAACCATCAGACGTAAAAACAGAAAACGATTTTCATGGAAAAACAGAATGCTAGTAAAAATGGGTAAAAATTATGGTATGTATAGTATTATTATTCTAACACCCATTTTAGTTTCTTTGGTATTGGGAGCATTTTTACTTAGAAAATATTATAGTCATCGACCCGAAGCAATTCCACTTATGATTATATCTATTATTGTTGAAGGCGCAATTTTAATTTGTGGATACTGGTATATGGTTGGTGCCCTTTAAGTCGATATTTAAAGGATACCAAATTATCAACTTTTACCCAATTATATAAATAAATTGTCATTCTGAACGCAGTAAAAAATCTCATTAAGTGAAGATTTAGATTCTTCACGGCGTTCAGAACGACAAAGCAACTAGAGTCTAGTCTAAAACTTTGGCACTCGACCTGGGGTATGTGGAGCTTTCATATTATCGAGTTTGTGTTCCACGCCCGAAAGCTTATTTCCTATTGCCTCAAGTTCGTTAAGAACCTTGGGTAGCTCTTCCATAACAATGTTATAATTCTCTTTCATATTTGCTGTAGGCGTGGATGAAGATCCCCAGGAGGTCCAAACTATTGCATTTAACCTATCTCCCAATGGCATTGCTTCGGGAGGAACTTCCTCTGAACTTGCTTTTGCTGGAGTTCCATCAAATAAAAATTCGATGTCTTTAAGCTCTTGTGCAATAGCAATCATATTTTCCTTCAACTCGTGTGGAGCATTTACAACTGAGTGCAATGCTTGTTGTATATAAGCAGTTTGTTCAGCAAGCTCATCACGATATGTTATAGCCCCAGACATAACCCTGTACAAATCAGAAACCTTAGCATAAAACTCCTGAGTTTCAATTGGTTGTTGGTCGGGAAGTGTTGTGTTATTCAATACCTTGGTATTGAACTTCGTTGGAGCAACAAGTTCTTTAATTTCACCATTATGATACATCGACAATTCTACTGTGTATATCCCCGGCAATGCACGCATACTTGTTCTATCTTTTTTAAGTGGATCAAATTTATCGTTTTTTAGCCTTACCGGAGCTATGCTGTTATACCTGAAATCCCAATTAGTTCTGCTGATTCCTTTTGATGGTTTTTTGTAAATATTTCTCACAATATTTCCTTCACCATCTTTAATAGTAAATATTAAATAAGGACCTGTTTCATTTGCCTCAGCATCAAGAATATCTTTTGTTGGTTGAGGAATTGGAGATCCCTCTTTAAATAATTTTTTCTCTTGTTTTAAGCGTTTCGATTTTAACGATTTTGGTACATCTTTAATATAATATGTGAAAATTGCTCCAAAATCAGGATTGCTTGCCTGATAATAACCAGCACCTGTTCCATATCTTCCGTTACCTGATTTATTATACATTAATGCATCTTTTACAGGAAAAATTATAGCCTCATTGTTTTCAAGGGTTTCTTCTGTTATTTCACGCAATGGTGAATAATCATCAACGATATAAAAACCACGACCAAATGTTGCAATAACAAGGTCTTTTTCTCTTTCCTGAATTACGATATCCCTAACAGCGATATCTGGTAAACCTGAACCCAATTTAATCCAATGATTTCCGCCATCAACGGAAAAATAAAATCCCATCTCTGTTCCAGTAAATAATAAGTTTTCCTTTATCGGGTCTTGTGTAATAGTATGTACAACTTCATCCTCTGGTAAATCGGCTGCTATTGAAACCCAGGTTTTTCCTTTGTCGATACTTTTCAATAAATATGGTTTAAAGTCATCACTTTTAATATTATTGAAAGATGCAAAAACAATATTTTCGTCATATAATGAAGGAAAGATATCACTCACATATGTGTATTCGGGAACACCTGGAAAACTTGAAATTTTAGTCCAGTTTTTGCCATCATCTTCGGTAACCTGTATTATGCCGTCATCTGTACCAACATAAATTAATCCTTCTTTTAATGTAGATTCTGCCAATGCAACAGCTGTGCCCCATTGTGAGGTAGAAACATCTTTTGCTACAGCACTTGCTGGCCAGTATTTACCCATTACCGGGAATTGGTTTCTGTCTTCATTACGAGTAATATCTTCACTTATAACTTCCCATGTATTTCCTCTATCAGTACTTTTAAACACTTTGTTTGCAGCAATATAGAGAGTAGTTCCTGAGTGTGGGCTCAAGAAAAATGGTGTATCCCAATTCCAACGATAAGTAAGTTCATTTTTACGGGGAGTTGGTTTAACTTTAATTCTTTCTCCTGATTTTTTATCATATCGATAAATATTACCATACTGATATGCTGAATAAACTATATCGGGGTTATCAGGATCAATTGCCTGCCAAAAACCATCTCCACCGAGGGTAACAACCCATTCGTCACTGGTAACACCTCCGTACTTAGTATTCTGTGAAGGTCCTCCCATACTAGCATTATCTTGTGTGCCACCATATACCCAGTAAAAAGGTTCTGTATTGTCTACATTAACTCTATAATATTGAGTTACAGGAAGTGTTGTTTTATGAATATAGGTGCGGCCATCATCCCAACTTTCATAAATTCCACCATCGCCACCTATCATAAAGTGTTTAGTATTATTTGGATCAATCCACATGGCATGATCATCAACATGACGTTTACTTAATCCAACTCCTTTCCAATTCTTACCACCATCAACACTAACCCTGGATCTTGTATCCATAGAATATAACTTATTGGCATCAATGGGATCAACCACAAGTTCACTATAATACTGACCGCTACTATTATAGCTATTTTGCTTTTTGAATGAAGCTCCTCGATTTGTGGATCTATAAACGCCACCTTTGCCATTTGATGCTTCAAACATTGCATAAACAATATTGGGATCAGTTGCACTAACAACTATCTCCATTCCACCTTTATCAACGCCAGGTATCCCTTTTTCCAGTTTATTCCAAGTAAGTCCAGCATCTGTAGTTTTATAGAAAGCCGACTCTGGGCCTCCACCAATTTTACTAAATTGACGACGACGACGCTGTTCTGCGCCAGCATAAATAACGTCTGGATTACCTGGCTCGAAACATAAGTTTGCAACTCCTGTATTTTCACTAATGAACAATACTTTCTCCCAAGTAACTCCACCATCTGTGGTTTTATAAACTCCTCTTTCTTCGTTGGGACCCCAAGCAGATCCTTCTGCTGCAACATAAACAACATCTGAATTTCTTGGATCCACAAGTATTTCACCTATGTGCCTCGAGTCTTTTAAACCCATATTTTTCCATGAACTACCTCCATCGATGGTTTTATAAATTCCATTACCATATCCCAATGCACGCTGATGATTATTTTCTCCTGTTCCGGCCCAAACAACATTGCTATTATTCGGGTCCATTGCGAGTGAACCAATAGAATAAACACCATAATTATCAAAAATTGGCTTGAAGGTTATGCCATTATTTGTTGTTTTCCAAATATGACCTGATGCAACTGCTACATAATATGTACTAAAATTATCAGGGTCAACTGCAAAGTCAGCGATTCTTCCTGAAACAAAAGCAGGACCAATGCTTCTCCATTTAATTCCACTAAAAGTTGAGGAGGATAAACCTGATTTCTCTTTCTCGTCGGTTTTCTTTTTCTTTTTTGCTTCAACGGGAATAACACCTATTAGAAGTATAAGAATTGCAAGTATTGTATTTCTCATAATGGTTTGATTTTATTGAAAATGTAATTTTTGATAAAAGTATAAAAACTTATGATAATATTTTGAGCAAGGAGGATAAGTATGTGAAAAAGAAACCATCTGGCCTCTTGTTTTTAACCACTAATAATCAGGCCATTATACATTGTCATTATCACTATAACAGATATAAGTATAAATAATATTAATAGTATTATGTCGATGTAGCTATGTCTAACTGTGGGTAAGTATTTAAAATCCGTATTTTCTGGTTTAGATGCTGTTAGAAATGGAATTAGCAATATAAGTACCGGCAGGTTTTTCATAAGTTCAGATGTGGACTCTGTTTGCCCCCCTGTTAGGAAAGTATATACTAAAACCAAAAACAATGGAATTAAAAATATAGCAATAAAAAATATAATGCGGGGTCGTGTATTGCACAAATCCTGATGTGGAAAGGACATAATTATTAACCTGGCATTCATCATTCCAATTTTGAAAAGAATAAAAGCAAGCAATATGGATATGGCGACAAGCAGTACATTATGAATATTCATTGCCATAGCAACCTCATAGGTACCGGAGTGGGCAACAGCATCATCAATTAATATCCCAAATGCAGTATCAAAAGCAAATATATTTAACCAAAACAATACTAATATGATCGAAATAGGTTTTTTCGTTCCAATCATAAGTATTATTAGAGAAATAATACCTACAATTACAGCTGCAATTGGTTTTGATAATAAGATAGTTACCAAGGCATCTCGTGATATGGCATCAGCATCAATAATTGTTTGAAAATTTATCCCCCTGAGATTAACAAAAGCAGGAATATCAAAATCATATGCGAAATATAGCGGTGCAAAATTTGTATAAATAAAAACTAGTAAATATGCACATAATGCAGAAACAACAGATATCACAAATGATTTAGACAAGCTTTTGTAATCAATGCTATTACTCTGTATTTCCATTAATCAGTTTATTGATATTATTAACAAATATAGTGCTCTAAAATCAATTAGCTAATTTACTCATACCTAAAACAATCAACAACATGGTCATCAACCATACCTGTGGCCTGCATAAAAGCATAACAAATGGTTGTGCCAACGAACTTAAAACCTCTATTTTTAAGGTCTTTACTCATGGCATCCGATTCATTTGTGCTTGATGGGATGTCTTGAATGGTTTTTGGATTATTTTTTATGGTAACTCCTCCGGTAAATTGCCAAATATAGTTGTTAAAACTACCGTATTCATTTTGTATATCAAGGAAAATATTTGCATTTGAAATTGCTGATTTAATCTTTAGTTTATTCCTTATTATTCCTTCATTCTTTAACAACAACTCAATTTTTTTATCATCATAATTTGCAACTATGGATGGGTTAAAGTTATCAAAAGCTTTCCGAAAATTTTCTCTTTTTTTTAATATTGTAGACCAGCTTAATCCTGCTTGAAACGACTCCAATAATAAAAATTCAAATAGCTTTTGATCATCATGGACGGGTACCCCCCATTCTTCATCATGATACTTGATATCCTGTAAACGATTACCTGCCCATGAACACCTTACCTTTTCCTCTTTCATATTTGTGATTAATTTATCGATTATACAAAATTAAAAAATCCCGGCATAACCGGGATTTATATGGCTCATTACTAACTTACTAACATGATAAACAAAAATTACAATTTTGCTGGCATAATTTTTCTATTTCTTAGTACCGTTTAAAGAACCGTTTTTTGAGTATTGAATGGAATATCATCAATATATGACTCTTCCTCAAGCTCAAAATCTACTGCTACTGCTTTTTGATATTCCAATTCAACAGAAGAAAAGCTACTGTCAAAAGGTATATCGTTTATATATTCTTCTTCATCAAAATTGAAATTTATTGAAACTGCCTTCTCATAAATTGAATTTGTGTTTTTAACTGCTATGGCATTTCCTTTAGTATTTCCAATACTTGATATATATTTTGCTGATGCTCCAAAGTATGCTGTAATTACAATTGCTATTGTGAGGGCCAGTGTGAATTTTGTTGTTATAGTTTTCATGTTATTTGTAATTTTTAGTTATTCTTACAACACCTTATCCAATTGCGTGCCAAAATTTATATCTTTCTGTTTTAGTGCTTTTTATACTTCTGCACCTTATGGGTGTTACTCTATGTGTTTGCAATTATGCGAACATTTTATGTTCATAAGCGAACACATGTTTTAGCATTTAAAAAGTATCATGTATAAATAGATTATCCTGGATTATGCATTGGAGCTTCGATATGAGAACTACAAGTATTATAAAATATAACGTTTTGAAATGAAAGTATGGCACCATTGTGAGGTTTCAAAACTTAACAAAGTAGTATATTTTGCTGCAATTGCATTTCGGAATAGATTCTCCAATTCATATTCCAGGTTTAACAGTAAAGATGAATTTACTTTGTTTAGAACACTAGAGGTTCAGCGCCTCACTATCGATCATTGTAACCCATTTTCCCATCTTTTTTTGAATTACTCTGAAATGGTTTTTATCTTCAGGTGTAATGAATGAGATTGCTTCTCCTTGTGCATGTGCACGGCCTGTTCTACCTATACGATGTATATAGTCTTTTGGTGAGCGGGGTAATTCATAATTTATTACATAAGGTAAAAACTCTATATCAATACCTCGAGACAATAAATCTGTTGCTACCAGTACAACTATCTTCCCTTTTTTAAATTTATCCAACGCAGTAGTTCTTGCATTCTGACTTCTTTTACTGTGAATGGCCAGAGCAGAGATTCCGTTTTTCTTAAGTTTATCTACTACATTATCTGCCTTATAAACCGAAGAAGTAAATACAAGTACCTGTTTCATCACTTTGCTTTTTATCAAATACCTCAAAAGAGGGCCCCTCTTTTCCTCTGCAACAAAATATGCTACTTGGTTAATAAGATCAATGCTAGTATCATCTTCCTCAATTTTTACAATGAGTGGGTTTTTCAACAATAATTGATGAACATTTATTACATCCTTACTTAATGTAGCCGAAAACAACAGGTTTTGACGTTTACTTGGTAAGAGGTTAAAAATTTGGTTCATCTCATCTTTAAACCCAAGATTTAACATTTTATCAGCCTCGTCAAGTACCAATGTATCTATTTGTGATAAGTGCACTGCATTCGCACCAACTAATTCCAGCAACCTGCCAGGGGTAGCCACTAGTATATTTACACCTTGCAAAGCTTTCATCTGAGGGTTTTTTGAGACACCTCCGTAAACAGCCATCGAATTAATTCGCTTTGGCAGCTCCGACCCAAATTCTTTGAATACCCCCTCTAATTGTTGCGCTAATTCACGAGTTGGAACCAATACCAACACAACTATATGCCTGTTTTTTGAAACGTTTTTTCCCATACTATTCATTAATATGGGCAGTACATAACTTGCTGTTTTTCCAGATCCTGTTTTTGCAATACCTAGTACATCTTTACCCTGTAGTATGGCAGGTATTGCCTCTTGCTGAATTGGATATGGGTTAATATAGCCCTGATTATCAATCGCTCGTAATAAAGATGGGGCAAGGCCCAATGAGGTAAATGACATAATATTTAATTAGGTAATATTAGTTGATTTGTCAATCTGCTTGAAAGAACTATTTCTTTATTTCTATTGGTTTATCAAACAAATTTACGCCGCCCTTAACTCCAAAGTCCAATGTTTGAACAGGATATGCAATGTTAATTCCTTCTAATTCAAATCGCTTTTTAATTCGCATAATTGCTTCGCTTTGCGCAGACAAAAAGTCGGTTTGAGTTGTAAATTTAATCCAAAAACGAACCTCAAAATTATATGCATAATCCCCAATATCTATAAAATAAAAATCAGGTTCAAGAGTAGTTAGGTTAAGGGGTATTTTACTTATTTCGTCGAGAGCTACGCTTTTAACCTTTTCGAGGTCGGTGTCGTGTGAAACACCACTTTTTACAATTATCCTTCTTTGTTGAAAAGCAGAAAAGTTTTTAAACGAATTATTATAGATTAATTGGTTTGGGATATAAATTTCCTGGCCGCTAATTGACTTAATTGATGTTGTAATCCAACCTGTTTTTAGTATTGTTCCAAAATTTCCATCAATAATTACCCAATCGTTATAATTGAATGGTTTTTGAATATTAACCAATAAACCAGCAAACATGTTCGATGCAATATCTTTAAATGCAAATCCGGCAATAATTCCTACAATACCCGCGCCTGCCAGTACTTTTGTTAGCACACTTTCAAGACCCAGAATTTCGAGTGCCAAAAATATACCTGAGAAAACCAGTACAATATAAATAACCAATGAAACAAATTTCGCTATATCGGCTTGTTTTGTTGAAGTGCTCTTGCGCAAATATCCCTTTAATGAATATTTTCTAATAATTTTAGCAAGAAAATAAAATAAGAGTAAAACTAAAAGTGCAAGAAAAACCTTCGGTAAATATTGAAACACTGAATGATCCCATTTTTCAAAAATCGGGAAAATACTATCTAGACTTTCATGCATGATTATAATATTGTTACTTAGTATTTGAGATATGTAAATATATATAAAATGCAGCTATTGGTATGTGAAATAATGTTGCCAAAATAACTATTTGTTGGTTTTTGCCAAAACAGCAACACAAATTTTCAAGGGATCGATGAGCATAATATGTGATTATTTAGCTTGTCCTACCACTAGTACAATTTCTCCTTTAAGAGTATTATTGGTGTAATATTCTATTACTTCTTTAATTGTGCCCCTTTTGGTTTCTTCGTGAAGTTTCGTCAACTCCCGTGATACAGATACTTGCCTGTCATCACCAAAAAACTCTCCAATTTGACTGAGGGTTTTAATAAGTCTATGTGGTGATTCGTAAAAAACTATTGTATAGGGCAATTGAGCAAGAAATTTTAATCTGGTTTGGCGCCCCTTTTTATGCGGTAAAAAGCCTTCGAAAAAAAACTTATCGGAAGGTAAGCCAGAATTCACCAGAGAAGGAACAAATGCTGTAGGGCCAGGCAAGCACTCAACATCAACATCTCTTGCAATACATTCCCTAACCAACAAATAACCAGGGTCGGATATGGCAGGAGTCCCAGCATCGGTAATCAAAGCCATTGTTTCACCATTTGATATGCGCTGGACAATACCCTCCACTATTTTATGTTCGTTGTGCATATGATATGAATTCATTTTAGTTTCGACTCCAAAGTGCTTCAATAGTTTTCCGCTGTTTCGGGTATCTTCCGCAAGAATGATATCAACCTCTTTAAGCACACTAATGGCTCGCAAAGTAATATCTTCTAAATTTCCGATTGGAGTTGGAACAACAAACAATTTCGACATAATAATATCATTTTACGTTGTTGCAAAATTATATATTCTGTGGAACTTGCCTAAAGTATTTAGTAGTTCATGGCATAGTATTTGTTTCTTTCGCAAGCATATTCTATAAACATTATTAATCTAAAAATCATTAAAATGAACAAAACATTATTGGTAGTATTACTAATTACCTTTTCGGTAGTTTCAATGGCGCAAGAAAAAACAAAACAAAAAGAGGTTGGATTAGTTTTTAACAGTTTAAACAGCTTTGGATTAACCTACAAAACGGGCACTGAGAAATCCCTTTGGAGATTTAGCACTTTAATTATTTCCAGCAACAATCAAGAAGAAGTATCGGACAGTTCAGCTTTAAAGCAAAGTAATGCTGGTTTTGGTCTTAGGTTTGGTAAAGAGTATCGCAAAGTAATTGTTGAGAACCTTGAGTTTAGATATGGTGCTGATTTAGCATTTACTTATTCCCACACAAAACTTGACTACAATGATAAGTCGGTTGGTGATAATGATAGAATAAATGAACAAACAATTTATGCGCCTGGAATAAATCTGGTGCTGGGATTAAACTATGTGTTTAAAGACAGTTTTGTGCTTGGTGCTGAATTGCTCCCATATTTCACCTATCGCACAGGTACTTCCAAAGGTGATTACCGTAACGATTATGAAATTAGCAGCGATATAACTGGGTTTTCATATGGGCTTAATAACACATCTGCCATGATATCATTGGCATATAGGTTTTAGTGTTGATAAAAACAACCTGCATAGTTAGATAAAACCTGATGTTTATGATTTTAGCCAGATTTATATTCACCCTCTTAGTAACATCTATTTACGGTATTTGTAATGGTCAGAGCTATGGTGATAGTCTGAGTACTATTGCCATAGGACTAACAAGTCAAAACGTTAGTTATGATCCGGGTTATTATGCAATTGAATATCCCGGCGGGGATATTCCGGAAGGCAAAGGTGTATGCACTGATGTGATAATTAGGGCCTACAGGAAAATGGGTGTTGATCTACAGAAGGAAGTTCATGAAGATATGAAATCTAGTTTCAATTCATATCCAAAAAAATGGGGACTAAAGACGACAGATAAAAACATCGACCACAGAAGAGTTCTGAATCTTATGACGTATTTTAGAAGGAAGGGTGCTGAAAAACCAATATCAAGAAAGCCAATGGACTACCTTCCAGGCGATATTGTAACTTGGGATCTTGGAGAAGGAATAACTCATATTGGGATTGTAGCTAATAAGAAGTCCAATGATGGAAGTAGAAATATGATAGTGCACAATATTGGACAGGGACAAGTATTGGAAGATTGTCTGTTTGATTTTAAAATTATTGGACATTATAGATACATTGCCCATTAATTAACTTAAACTTCCTTATTAAAATACTTGGTTTTCATCTTAAGCGAAACATTAACCAGCAATATAAGTACTGGAACTTCAATTAATGGTCCAATAACTGCAGCGAAAGCCTCACCTGAGTTTATACCAAAAACTGCAATAGCAACTGCAATGGCTAGTTCAAAATTATTGCTAGCCGCTGTGAAAGATAGGGTTGCTGTTTTTTTATAATCGGTTCCCATTTTTCTACTTATGTAAAACGAAACAAAAAACATAACCACAAAATAAATGATTAACGGAATGGCTATTCTAATTACATCAAGCGGAAGTTTCACAATGAAATCACCCTTAAGAGAAAACATAACATAAATAGTAAAAAGCAGAGCAACTAGTGTGAGTGGACTAATTTTCGGAATAAAACTTTGCTGATACCAGTTTTTACTTTTAAGCTTTATTAATGAATATCGAGTAATTATTCCTGCCAAAAATGGAATTCCCAAATAAATCAACACACTTTCGGCAATTTGACCTATTGTAATGTCAACTTCTGAACCCTGTAATCCAAATTTTTCAGGAAGAATTGTAATAAAAAAATAAGCGTACACTGAAAAAAATAGTACCTGAAAAATACTATTAAAAGCTACTAATCCGGCGGCATACTCTGTGTCGCCCTTTGCCAAATCATTCCAAACAATAACCATAGCAATACAACGTGCCAACCCAATTAGTATCAACCCAACCATGTAGTGTGGGTAATCATGTAAGAAAATCACAGCCAGTGCAAACATAAGCACAGGGCCGATAATCCAATTTTGGACCAATGATAGTAGTAATACTTTTCGGTTTAGAAATACATCCTTTAAATCTTCGTATTTCACTTTTGCCAATGGAGGAAACATCATTACAATTAAGCCAATCGCTATTGGAATATTTGTGGTTCCTTTTGTAAAACTATTCCAGAAAGTGGCAATGTCAGGAAACACATATCCGGATCCAACTCCAATGATCATTGCAATAAAAATCCATAAAGTAAGATATCTGTCAAGAAATGATAATCGCTTTGTTGATGGTGTCATTAAAGTTGAGGTTTAAGTTGATTAATGTAAAATTTGTGAAAATCCCTTTTTATTTCATCTCTGATTCGAATAAATTCGCCATAAATATGCTCATCTGACCCCATAGCTTCAGCAGGATCGTCAAAACCAATATGTATTCTATTTTTAACATTTCCCATGAAAACAGGACAGCTTTCTTTGGCACCGCCACAAACAGTTATCACATAATCAAAGTCATTATTCTGAAATTCCATAACACTTTTGGGTATGTTATCCCGAATATCAATATTCATCTCTTGCATTACTTTAATGGCAATGGGATGCACTTCTGAACTGGGTTCTGTTCCTGCAGAAACAACTTCCAACATTGGGTTAAAACTCTTTAATAAGCTCTCAGCCATTTGACTTCTGCAACTATTTCCGGTACAAAGAATAAGTATTTTCATTTTCCTACGTTAGAATATCAGGCCATAAAAATAGTACACTGACGGTAATTAAATGTTAAATAATTGATAACTTATGCTGCTATTATTAACTTTGCTGCTTGTCTAAAAAAAATAATCATACTAAATAACTAATATTATGCACAAGGTTCTTTTCTTCTTTCTAATTGTTTCTGTTTCCTTTGGGATGATCACATCATGTGAAAATAAGTCAGAAAATAATTTCAAAATAACTTTAAATGTCTCTAATGGTGAAGATAATACTATTTTATTAAGTAAGCGCGAAGGTGGCGAAATGGTTAACTATGATTCGGTTACATTAGTAAATGGCAAAGGAATTATTAAAGGTAATATTGATATGCCCGAATTTTATTATCTCAATTTTAAAAACTCTCGAGACTATATTTCTGTATTTGTTGAAAAGGGTGATATAGTTATTGATGTTGATATGGAAGCAATTGATAAACCGTTGATTTCAGGATCAATGACACATGAGAAGTTTATGGCTTTTAATGATTCAGTAAGTGTTTTTGACCAGCAGGCATCCTTATTGGGAAAACAATACGGAGAAGCTCGCCAAAATAACGACACCGCACTTATGCAAAATATTGAAGATCAATACATGGCCGTTGACGGCAAAAAAACAGATTTTCTTATTGAGTATGCGAAAACTAATAATGATAATGTTGTATCTGCTTTTCTTGTATTAAACAATTCATATAAATTTGAGCTGGAGGGGCTTGATGAAGTTGTAAATAATTTCGATCATTCAATTGATTCAAGCATTTATGTTAAAGGCTTAAAAAAATATGTTAATACACTAAAAAAATCAGCAATTGGCCAACCATATATTGATTTTGCTTTGAACAATCCCGAAGGAACTCCTGTGCCTCTTTCAACACTGTTAAAAGGAAACTATGTCCTTGTTGATTTTTGGGCATCCTGGTGCACACCGTGTAGGGCTGAAAACCCAAATGTTGTTTTAGCATATAATACTTTTCACGATAAAGGATTTGATGTTGTGGGTGTTTCTTTTGATAAGGACCATGATAAATGGGTTGAGGCTATCGCAGCAGATAACTTAACATGGCCACATGTGAGCGATCTAAAATATTGGAATTGTGAGGCTGGTAAACTTTATGGCATACAAAGTATTCCTCAGAACATTCTTATTGATCCCAACGGAATTATTATAGAAAAAAACCTTCGTGGTCAAGCCCTTCAAGATAAATTGGCAGAATTACTCAATTAAGGAATAGTTATATTATAATAGCTGTTTTCTAGCATTTCTACCGATTGAATTTAATCATCGACATCATTAATTTTTCATTTATTACATTTGTAACTCAATATTATGATTATGAATAAAGCTCTTATTATAATTGATGTACAAAATGATTATTTTAAGGGTGGAGCAATGGAGCTTTTTGAAGCTGAAAAAGCCGGCATTGAGGCAGGTGTTATAATCACCAAATTCAGAGAAAAGAAACTGCCGGTAATTTTTGTACAACACATCGCCAACTATTTTGGTGCTACATTCTTTCTTCCTGACACAAATGGTGCAGAAATTCATAAAAGTGTTATCCCACTTGATAATGAGAAAGTATTCACAAAGCATTACCCAAATAGTTTTAGAGATACAGGGCTGGATGGATACCTTAAACAACAAAATATAACAGATTTGGTATTGTGCGGAATGATGACTCATATGTGTGTTGACACTACAGTTAGAGCAGCTTTTGATCTAGGCTATAGTGTCACATTAATTGGTAATGCTTGTGCCACGAAGACTCTTGAATACGATTCATTTGCTATAGTTGCAGAAAATGTTCAAAAATCATTTCTGGCAGCAATTGACGGAACATTTGCCAATGTTGTTAAGGCAAACGAATACATAACAAGTATGATGAAATAACTATACGTTTGTAATCATGAAAAATAGGATCATTGATATTATACTCTATGTTTTGGCTTTCCTTATTCCCTTTTATTTTGTGTTTTATGCACCATTATATGAAAATCCCAATGCACGTAAGAGCAAAATTATTTGGATTTCTATTATCGCGGGATTGGTCACATATACTCTTGCAGGATTAGCTTATTATTTCTACAAGTATTAAACTTTAGTTGCAAATGAAAAGTGGTGATTCGAAAACATATTGGAATCAGATTTATAGTGATAAAGAAGTTGATAAACTTGGGTGGCATGAAGAAAACCCCGAACCATCCATAAGTTTAATTAAAAAATGTAACATTAATAAGAACAGCACAATACTAAATGTTGGTGCAGGAGCAACAACCTTGGTTGATGAATTATTGAAAATTGGATATAAAAACCTAATAGCTGCTGACATAAGCCCAATATCCTTGGATAAACTAAAAAAAAGAATTAACAAACCAGATAGCAAAAAAGTTACTTGGATTATTGATGATTTAACTAATTCACAAGAATTGATAAAGCTAAGCCCTGTAGATCTTTGGCATGACAGGGCGGTTCTGCACTTTTTCACAAAAAAAGAAGATATAAAAGCATATTTTAATTTGCTCAAAAAACTAGTTAAAAAAGGGGGTTACTTAATTATTGCCGTTTTTAATCTAGATGGTGCTAGTACATGCAGTGGGCTACCTGTATGTAGATACAACGACTCAATGTTAGAAGAGATGCTTGGAGATGATTTCAAACTTATTGAAGCATTTGATTATAATTATACTATGCCCTCGGGAGATACAAGAAAATACATATATACTCTATTTAAAAGTTCTAAATAATTAAAAAATAAAGGCTATGAAAAACATTTATCTCCTTATGCTAGTGGTAATGCTTTTTTCTTTTCAAAAAGTTAACAGTCAGGATTTTGTGGAACTTAAAAATGGTGAGTCGGCCCATATAGATGGAATGATGGTTAGCTATACCGCCGTTAAAAAAGGCAATAAAAAAGGAAGCGACAAATATTTGTTAACGGCTTCTATAACCAATCAAGGGGCTGATTATATTCGAATATTTAATGAATCAACTGAGCAATTTATAAAAGAACCTCACAATGCTCTTGCCTACTTCCAATTTACCAATGCAAATGGAAAAGCTTTGTCGGCCACAAGCGCTCATTTTTATCCTGATCCAAAATATATAAAGGTTTCCTATAAATGTAAGAAATGCCCTCCCATTAAGAAAGATGAAGACCCTTATAATCATAATAGTAAATCGGTAATTATTGGCACCCAGTTTTACTCCGGATCTACTAAAAGCAAATCATTTCATATACGTGTCCCTGAAGGTGAAGTTCCGAAAGTTAGAGTGTTGGTAAATTAACTTACATAATAAAGTTATCTTAGTAAGAAAATAACTATTCTTTCGTTCAATATGAAAAATAGCTAAAGACTTATACGATTGGCACAAAAATTGTTATGTGTATTGCTCTTTTGTAATAAATAAAATTCAAAATAATTAAATACAATTCCTATGAAAAAATTATCCATTTTTTTAATTGCATCTCTTTCTGTTATAATGATTATTTCATCTTGTAAAAAAGATGATGAAAATTATGGCCCTCCAACATTAAATTTTATTGGTGGTGAAGGTTATGTTGATTCGGATGCTACAGTTGCTGAGAACACTTATTTTAAGGTAGGTATTTCTGCAGTTGCAAATATTGAATCCAACGAGAAGTTATCAACCCTTCAATTAACTCGTACAATGTTTGGCATTGTATATACCGACACAACACTAACAATTAATGAAAACACCTATGCCATTGATTTCGAATTCAACGCACAAGCAAAGGGTGTTGTTGAAACAATTGCCTTCAAAGTAACAGACAAGGCTGGTAAAACTGCAGAAAAAAGTTTGGTTATTACTTATGAGGCAACAGCCGAATCTGTAGCAAAAACCACAGGAATAAATATGGGATCTTTTAATGATGATTTTGGTAGTTTTTATTCAACAACTACTAATCAGGTTTATAATATAACTACAGCAAGTGAAAATCAATCCAAAATAGATTTCTTGTTTTATAAAGGTAGTGCCAATGGTCCAACAATAGCCTCGCCGGCCGATATTCAGGCAAATACAGTTTATGCCATTGAAAACTGGACTACAAAAAATGCCACAATGTTTATGGAAACCAGTATCAGTGCATCTGATTTTGATGCAATAGGAGATGAATATACATTTCCAACCTTTGAAAATTCATCTTCAGATATTAATCAAATTGAAGCAAATGATGTAATTATGTTTCAAACAGTTGATAACAGACTAGGGTTAATAAAATTAAACTCAATAAATTCAAGAGGTGATTACGCAATAATTGATGTTATTGTTTCACAGTAGAGAATTAAAATATTATATATTGGAAACGCCTTCCCGGTTTGGGAAGGCGTTTTTTTTTATCTAATAGTAATTGAAATAATTACTAAAGACTGGTCAAATTTAAGATCCTTAAACCCGGCTAACCTTATAGCAAACAAAGGGATGCCTCTAAAATAATTGTAAATCGAATTCTAATTTGCATACAGACATTAACCTTTGGGTTGGTAAATAAGCTCATTTTTCGGTTACCGTTATTATCTTAATACAATATAAAGTATAGAAAATGAATCTTCTATTTCCAGATATCCCACTGGCAGCATATTGTTTTCGATTGTCCTATCAATTGTTTTTTGAACCTCTTGTGTTTGATCGATTGAATAAGATGGTATTGAATAGTTTTTGGCTGAAAAAGCATCTGTTTTGACCATCAATGTGTAGAAAAGATTCTGCATAATAGATATCCCTACTGGCGAATATCCTTTGTCCATTAATGTTTGTATCTCAATAGACGAATCTTCAAACCCAATATCTGATTTAACAAGTTGCCAATCGACGCAACTACTTAATGTTTGAGCAAAGAGAAAATGGAAATCACTTCTTGAAAGAGACATGCCCAGAGGAGTATAACCTGCTTCCAGCATTTTTGATAATCCTTTTTCAACTTGCTCTTCACTGTTGTATACCCTATAAACCCAATTACTTGTGAGGAAAGGAGGGTTGTTAATTAATAGTGACTTTAGCCTGGTGTTACTCAATTGAATTCCAACAGGCATTGAGTTCTTTTGTGAAATGTAGTTGAAATAATCTTCAATGAATGCCGTTTGAAAGTTACAAATATTAATTTCCCAATAGCTTCCATTAATCACATCTTCCATTTTATTTTGGGGAGCAGTACCCGGATTCCACTGAAACTCTTCTTCTAATGGAATATCTACTTCAGGTTTTTCAGAATCACTTTCGGAATCAAAACCCAACTGACAATCCTTGTGCTTTTCCTTGAATTTATTAATTTGATCTTGGCTAACTCTTGTTGATTGTAATTCAACAATACTTAGTAAGGGAAGCTCCATTAATGGCTGAATTGAGTTTACATCTGTATTAGAAAAAACCACTACCTGAAGTTTATCTTTTCCCATTAATGGTGATAAATCTGTAACCAAAGTTTGTTGTATGTAAACAGATTCTAGGTTTTCATGATCCTGGAGGGCGTCTATATCTGTTATTGAAGTTGCCGCAAAATTTACAAACTCAAGGCTATCCAAATCACGTAAAGCATCAATACTATTAATGTGTGTTGATCCTGCTGAAATAGATTTAAGCCTTTTCAATTTGCGAAGTGGATCTAGGTTTGCTTCACCAACAGGAAAGTGGTCACAGCTAACACTTTGCAGGTTTATGATCTCAACTAAATCCTCTTCGGTTGGTTTTTTGTCAAGCTTGTCTATTTCACGTAGAAATACTATTTGCCATGTTTCGTTCAAATTATTCCACCAAACACGATTATCACTTAACTTACTACCATTGTTTTTGTCGTTATCCTTTATTAATGAACACGATGTAAACACACAAAAAGTTGTAATTATTATTGATAAAAAAACTATTAGTCTCATTGTATCTGTTTTTGTTTTTTTCTTAAAAATATAAATATCCCAACAACGAAAATGAAAATAAAAAGAGGTGGTTTAAGGGCTACACTTTGTGGTAAATCTTCATGAACTTCCAAATCAACATAATCACCAACAACAATATTCATATCAACGGTAAGGTACATATCCTTCGGTGGACTATAATAAAAGTAAAATCCGCTTTGAGCTCTTTCAATTCCTCCATTAGTAGATGTTGAACTACCAACTGAGAAGGCTGTATCCAAAAGAGTATTATTGTTTTTATCAACAATTTTGAACTCTCCGGAAAATTCCGCAAAACCATGTTCCGATTCAAATTTTTCGTCAACTCCCCAAAAGTAAAACTGGTAATCATGAGTTACTTTTGTGAAAATTTCCGCTTGGTGCATTTTCTCTCCTGAAAAACGCTCTACAAATATTTCATATTCACTTTTTGTATTATTTGATGCAATAAAACCAATTACTCCAATTAGCATTATTAATAATCCTATTACTTTTCTTTTTGTAAATATCATGATTGTGTGTTTTGTCTATCAGAATTTTACCGGTGGGTTTGATTATTCCTCATGCCTATCTGGATGAATTAATTTCTAAAATCCAACATATAATATATTAGCAACACCACCGCTTTTTAGCATTCCCCATGGCATAATGGCTTCAAGAATTTTCGAATTAACACCTTTGGCTATTTCTGTTGGATTGTCTTTATAGCCTTGTATCTGCCAACTGCTGGCAATGGGTTCGGATGTTTGCACCAGGAGTGTATAATATTCGTCGCCAAAAATTGTAATCCCAAAAGGCATATAGTTCTGTTCTATAAATGGTTGAATTGCTTTAGATACTTCATTAAGGTCAAGTGCAGCAGGAACAATTTGCCATGCTTTGCCTGTAATATTTGTTTTAATATAAAATACATAATATGACTCTCCGCTCCATGAAAACCCTGTGGGCAAATATCCATCATTCATATTCCGGTTTATACCCTCTTGCAGTGTATTAGCATCATTATACCACTCCATATTCCAGGACGAAATATTTAAAAAATTACCACCAAGAAAAAGGATCTCATATTGTGATCCTACACAATTCAAACCAACAGGAACAAAACCATTATTCGCTTTTGTTGTAACCTGGTCCTTAAGTATCTGCATATTATTGCTAAACTTTTGTGTGTGCCATATGTTAGCTGTTGTATTTTGCTTGGCACCGGTTTTATCTGTTTTTGGTTTATCAACTTTTGGCTCTTGATGTTGATCATGAGGGTTGGCCGTATTTTCGTTTGTTTTCGAGTTATTCGACCAGGTATCCCATTCGCCTTTTAAAACTTTTGCTCGATATTGATTAAAAAGGTTTTCATCTTTAAACTGATAAATTTGTTTTGTTGTGGTTACCCAACCAAGATACGGTCCGTTAAAGTGCAAACTTGTAAATGTGCCCGTTTCATTAATCGGCACTTTTTTCCATGATTTTCCGCCATCAACAGTATGCATAATAAGACCTTTTTCACCACAAATCCAACCATTCCACGGATCTGTAAATTGAATGTCATAAAGTGCTAATCCTCCTTGCTGTGCTTTTTGGTAATAGTCCCATGAAACACCACCATCTTTGGTAAACATAATTAAATTGTTTTCACCAACAATCCATCCATTATTTCTATCAATAAACCACATTGCATTTATATCCATTCGAGAGTTTGTTAAACCTGCAGCTACCTCTGTTGCTTGCCAGGTATTACCACCATCAGTTGTACAGTAAATAAGGGGCATCTCTGACGGGTAATAAGTTCCGTTACAAAGTATCCAACCATTATTTTTATCCACAAACTGAACCCCTACAAGGTGTTTTCTAATAAAGCCTGTTTTTTGATTCCAGGTATTTCCACCATTTTTTGTATATAGTACAGTTCCATTATTTCCAACGCACCACCCGTTTTGCTCATCAATAAAATAAATATCATTTAAATCTAGAGTAGTCCCTGAATTCTGTTTTTTCCAGTAGGCTTCCATAGCTCCGGCTTCATTAAAAGCAATACCTCCCCTCTTTCCACAAATCCATATATGTTTACGGTCGAGAGAATAAATGCTGTTTGCATCACTGCCCATACCATGTGATTCACGAGATTTTTGTTGATAATGTATTCTGTGTACATTGGGAGTATATTGCGATGAACTAATGCTACCTGTTACAAAAACCACCTCCTCTTTACCTGATGAAGACATAGCTGTAGTATAATAACCATCAATGGTGTTTTGTTTAACCCAACTAGCATTGGGAAGAGTGTATGGGATCTTTCCGGTTATTGGTTTAGGGGATTTTTTGTTTTCAATTTTTCTTTTTACTATTGGAGCAGTTTTAGAGCCTATTTCAACCTGTTCATTTGGTGAAAGCATTATTGAATACTTTTCGTTAAATATACTTACCGAGCCTTCATACAGTTTAATTTTTGTTGCACCATTAAAATACCCTATATCAAACTGTGTTCCTCTAACACCTACTGCACATGTTGGTGTGATTACAAGAAACTCTTTTCCTCTCTTTTTCACACTAACCTGAACCCCTTTTCGCTCTATAAACAAACCATCATCGCCATATATTTTAATTTTTGCACCCGGCAATAAGTTTAAAACAGATCCATCACCATATCTTAATTCAGCTTTTGTTCCGGGTTTTTTTGGCACCACAATTCGCTGATTATCTTCATTGTAATATGTTTTTCCAGACTTGACAACCAATACTGGTCTGGCAGGGCGCCGGATCGACTTCATACCAGACTTATAAACTGTATAGCCCTTATTGATCATTTTCATGTCATCAGTTTCTATATCAGCAGAATACAAATTATCTTCCATGAAATTTGATAGTATCTTAATCGCTTTGGACTCTTCTTCATTTGGTTGAACCTGATAACTACCAGGGAATTCTTGTGAATTAGTTGATGATGATTCATCTGGATCTTTTGTTGAAGATGTATTATCTTGCTGACTCTGCGATACCTGGCAACCCATTAGGTCAACTCCACCATTGTTTATTGTTAAGCCTCTGGGTGTATTTGGGCATTTATCATATTCATTTGAAACTCTATCCTGATCATTATCATTTTGTATACTTCTTTTATAATTTCGAAGTGATAACTTTACTGTTTTAAGGTTTACGAAATTGCCATTTGTAGAATATTTACATTCCATTGTATAGCCATCATTCAATAGTCTAAATTCATAATAAGTTGCAGAAGTCCCAAAATTTTCAATAACCTTGGTTCCAAAAACAATCAGAACTCCGTTTTCTATTTGTCCTTGGAACTTTTCCCCATCTTTTCTCTCTACTTCAACCTTAGACCCATTTTGCTTAAGTTTGAAAACAGCCTCATAATAATCATCATAGTCTCCCACCCATGTACCATGAAAATATACATTCTGAATTCGTTTGCCTGGAGGATTAACCTGCGATTTTGTAGTTATAAAGCAAAGTGTTAAACAAATAGTTAACAATAATGTGGTTGCCTTTTCTGTCCCAACACCAATCATATATTTTATCATAGTTTTTATTTTACAATTGTTCGTTTCAAAAGGATTTTACATTCCAGTGAAAAATATATAAGTAACTACCCCACTTTTCAAGATACCCAAAGGACAATTGCTTCATGAAGTTTTTTGTTAATATTATTGGTAATTATTATTAAAACCCCACATACAATACATTCACAACCCCATCTTCCTTTAAATAGCCAAAAGGAAGTAAACCGGAGTTTATATTTGTATTTACATTTTGTTTTATTTCATTATTGTTGTTCTGATAACCTTCTATTGTCCAGCCCGTTACCTCAGTGCCAGGAACTTGAACCAATAAGGTATAATACATTCCACTATAAACTGTTATGCCAACCGGAATATATTGCTGATTAAGCCATGGTTGTATATTGGTACTTACCTCATTTAAGTCAAGTTCCGATTCAGCTAATTGCCATCCAGTTCCTACAACTTGTGATTTTATATATAGTACGTAAAGATTTCCCTGTTCGGTAAATGAAATTCCCATTGGGAAATATCCCCGCTCAATATTTGAGGTAATTCCATTTTGCAGATTTGTAGCGTCAGAATAACTTTCAAGATTCCATTCAGTCATATTAAGCGGGTTCCCTTCAATATAGTAAACCTCTGTTTCTGAACCATCACTTATATAAATTCCGGCAGGTGTACTACCTGCATTAATTGCATTGGAAATATCATTTTGTATGGAAGTTGGATTGCTTTTGATTTTTTGAGCAGCCCAACCGTCACCAGAAATGTAATAATTCAAAGTATTTGTATAATTATTAGGAACATTATTGGAGTTGTTATTATTAATTGGCCTGGAAACTAATTTTTCATTCATGCTTGATGTACTAATCATTTCACCACCATGTATAACCACAACTGAAACATTATTGCTTACAGTTACTTGTCCTTTATAAACAGATATTTCTGTTGCATTTCCAGAAACAACTACATCAACCTCTATTTCATCATTCATTGGTTCTAATGGTGGTGCCTGATGGCCATGAAAGCCTTCTCTACTAAAGCAACCAGCAATCGCGGATGGTGTTTTTATTAAAAACTTTCCACCTTTTTTATTAACTCTAAACGCCAAGTCACCTTTATTAACAAATAGTGACATATTACTCTCAAAAGTTACACGTGAGTTTTCTTTAAGGTTAAATTTTACGTTATCAGAATTATACACAATATGTGCACTTGAGCCGGCCGGCACCTCAATTTGTTTAGTATTCTCGTTATAAAAAACATCCCCATTATCAACTATTATTGTTCCAATGTTTCCTTCAATTAGTATATCTTCACCCTTTGACAATATTCTTCTACCTTGATCATCATATTTATCAGCAACACTATATTGTATAGTATTACAATTGCATAATTCGAGTTTCCTTTTATAAAGTGGTATCAGCTTATATTTATATGGCCATAACTTGTTTACCCAACCGATATAATTATTCATTTTGTCAAAAGTTGAGCAGTCATAACAGGGTCTCTGTCCATCTAGTTGTCTCTCATTTTTGTAAAACTCATCAAGTTTTTGCTGAGTTCTCTTTCTATATTGTTCACATTCTTCCCTGGAACTAAATACAGGTGGCTTTGCCTGAACATCATAATTACAATGTTGCGCTATAACCTTATACGCTTCACCTTGCTTTTTGGCAAACTCAGCTGATTGTTTCCAATACTGATCATGTAGATCCGACCCCCTATTTCTTAATGCTTCTTGTTCATATGCACTTTTCTTAACTCCGTTTATCTCGTAATCCAACTGAGCCTTAAGATAAGTGTCAGGGTCGACTTGAGCATTTGTTGTTAAGGGTAAGAGCAAGGTTACAATAATGATTGAACTGTGTTTTAAAAAAATATAAGCCTTATTCATTTGTGTTTAATTTATTGATTATCTATAGCTTAACGTTAGCCTATCGTGATTCGATAGTTAAAACGAGGAAAAATTCAAAACCCCACATATAATATATTTTCCACTTTTCCTTCCTTCAAATAGCCAAAAGGAATTAAACCTGAATTTATCTTTGTATTTACACTTTGTATTATTCCATTACTATTATCATGATACCCTTCTATGGACCAATTTGTTATTTTAGTATCTGTTACTTGTGCCAACAAAGTATAGTACATGCCATTATAAACTGTAATACCAACAGGAACATATTGCTGATCGAGCCATGGTTGAATATTTGTTCCTACATCATCCAGGTCAAGCTCTGATTCAACTAATTGCCACCCTGTGGCTACAACTTGCGATTTAATAAACATGACATAGAGATTGTCCTGTTCAGTAAATGAAATACCCATTGGAAAATATCCCTGCTCGATATTGGATGAAATTCCATTTTGCAGATTTGTAGCGTCAGAATAACTTTCAAGATTCCATTCGGTCATACCAAGCGGGTTCCCTTCGATATAGTAAACCTCTATTTCTAAACCATCACTTATATATATACCTGCTGGTGTTTTTCCAGAATTAATTGCATTATTAATATCGTTTTGTATGGAAGTAGGATTGTTTTGAATTTTTTGTGCCGACCAGCCATTACCCGAAATGATACTTCCTGATTTACTACCGCCTCCAATAGAATTTGTTTCTTCATGAGGGTCATGATATGGTGGGTATTCAACATACTCAAAATCAACTTCGGAATCATATTCCCAAACTGGTGGTTTGTTTGGGTCAACATCCTGATCTTCCACACCAGGAACTACCTGATTACTTATAATTTTTATGTCTTCTGGATAGTTGTTATTTTCCTTATCACAATATTGAATATAATACTCAGAAAGTCTTGATGTTTCATCATCAAAATAATCACCGTTTTCTTGATTGGTGCTCAGTTGTGCATTAATTTGAGTTTTATCAGCACCCGAGTTTTTTAATTTTTCTTCAATGACATAGTAATCTGTGTTTGCCAGGTTAACGGCTATTTGAAGAGTTTTTATAAAATCTTCACAGTAGATATATTCATTTTTGAGATCTTCACCAGCTTCTTTTATCATTGCGAGAAAATCTTCACCATCCCAGTCGTAAAGACCTGTTCCCCATATTGTAATTTTATCACCCTTTATGGATTTATTATCTATGTCTATTCGCCTTATTCTATCGTTCAGGCAATCAATGGAACTTGAATGTGAATCAATATATGCACGATATCGATCGAATTGTTCCAACAGGTTTTTACTGCGTACTTTTAGCTGTTCTGCTGTTTCCCTGTTTGCTAATATTAGACCATTTTGCGCATTATTTTCATTAACCAGATCAATTACTTGTTTATATCCGGTTACAGCCGATAACAAGCCGCCTGCAACTCCAATATAGCTTTTCCAATCCTTAACATCTTCACCAGCTTTTAGTGCTTCTACTGATGCTGTTTGAAATAACTGTACTGCATTATCCTGATATCCATAACTATTCCTAACCTCATCAATTGATCCCCAAAGTTGACCATCGAAAAGACTTTTAAAATTGGTAACTAAATCATAGGTAGCTTTTGTAAAGCGAAATGGAATTTCAACATTTGCACTATAGGTTTGTATTCCTTCGTTCCAAACAAGCCCTGAATATGCTTCTGTAGCTTTTCGATATGCAATATTAGCTCGCTTTCTTAATTTCTCCCAATACTCAGGTGTTACCTGATTTGCCAATGGTGTTATTGAAAAACTAAACCCAGGATTCTCTTTCCTGATTTTTTTTAGAGTTGTACTAAAATATTGACTCCCCTGGTATTTGCTAAGTTTATCGCATAATTGTTGTGCTTTTGCAAATGATATAATAATCTGTCGGTTTAAGGCCAGGTTGTTAATTTCTGCAATATCAGCATTTATTTTTGATATTTCAGAGAGGAATTCTGCCTCATCATTATTGTTATTCTCCTTGGGAGTCGGAGAATTGTGTTCTTTACCAATCCGGATATGTTTTTGAAGTTGACCCAACCTAATTATTTTTACATATTCTTCGAAAGCAGAAAAATATTGACCACAATAGTTACAAGAGGAGCTTTTTGGATTATCGCGGTAAGCCTTTATTTTTTCTTTTTGCAGAACCGTGATCTTATTAATTTTAGCAACTATTGCACCAGTTAATGCCTCTTTAGCCTCTTTGCTGGGAACCCAAATTGTAGATAATCCGGAATCCCACCAACCTTCATTAATTTGGCCATGGGCAGTTTTCATTCCTTCGATATCCTTTGGATTCTGACTTGCACACTGTTGATACTGCCGCCATAATTCTTTGTTTCGGATAAATTCCGGATCATTCCAGTTAGCATACTTATTTATATCACTGGCAAAGTTTTGAGCTATAGTATAGTTGTTTATTGCAAAAATACCAGCTAAGAGAAAGATACCTATGTTTAATGTTTTCATAAGAATTATTCGAATTTATTAAAAGTAGTTACTGTCTCCTTATCAGATGTATTGACAAGTTCTATTTCTTCTTATAGATAGATACTACACCTTGTTTATCTGTATGTTTAAGTGTGTTTCCATTTATTTCATATGAATAAGTACCCCAGTCAAATTGTATTTCCAACATATTTCCTTTTACCTTCCATAATCCAATATGTTCACCGATATAGTTTCCTGAGTTTTTGGGTTGGTGTTTTTCTACCATAGTACCATCATTGTTGAAGATGAAATAAAGAAAGTTATAGCCATTATTATTATCCGATCTGCTTATGAGATCATACCTCCCTGATATACTACCAGATGTGCCAGTACTACCACTTATTCCACCAAGACCTGAGGATTTTTGAGCAACTGTAAACGATAGTTCTTTAATTAAACTACCGCCCATTCTAAATTCAACAGAATAATTCCCGGTAGGCCAGCCATTATTTGGTTTAGTGATACTAACAATTGCGTTTCCTCCATTTTTGCTGGTAAAGTTGTATAAATCGGTAGATATATTTCTATTACTATTTTTATAGATCCAGCTAGCACTTATATCTTTATTCGTACCACCTTGATACTTCATTACAACAAATATCTCCCTAGTTTGTGGGTTAAATTTATTTGTAGGGTTGATAGCATTATCATTGGCATCAACCCGGTCGGTAAGTATAAAATCGGTAATTTTAAAACTTGTTGAGTTTGAAGAAGAGGTAGTTCCCCCCGTTAATCCACCGAGCCCTGTACTTCCTCCGGAATTTGAAGATGATGATAAAGAAAAGCTTTCTGTTACAAATTTTACTTCTTTTGATTTTTCCTGAAGCATACTTTTCGGAATCATGGCGCTAATTATATAACCATTTCCATTTTGGATTGCATAAAAAACACCCATGGCCACTTGTATCCCGTTGTAATTAAAGCCGTAGGTACCCAGTTTACCAGGTATTCCGGTTTTTGAAACATGGTTTTGAACACTTTCTTTTATTGCTCCTGCAGGAAGCATTTGCTCTTCAAACACATTAACCAACAGGTCAAGAGTCAAACCATTTGGTGCTTCGAAAGCTCTTAGTTGAACTGCAGCGTTCTCATCCGGACTCATAAAATCATAAACCTTATCGGTACCATCCATATATGAGTTTTTGCTCCATTTCTGTGGGACATTTATAGTAAACCCATATTTGGAATCTCGTTGCAACTGTGCTGATAAACTACTACTAATTAGTATCAAAAAGGCACTAATTATTAAAATACTTAGGGTTTTTGTTTTCATTATAATCTTATTTTAATGTTAATTTTTTACACACCTTACTGATAATCCATGGTTTTCACCAGTTAGATTACGTGATGAATTCCCTTGATAATTAAAACTTCTGGAAAAGGACAGAAAACCTCCATTAGGTGTTGATGTCCAAAAATGCCCCCACATTTCGTTACCACCCATACTACTAGGTCGGTGAGTACCATAGCTTGAGCTTTTGCCAGCCGCTAATATTGCGAACCCATAATTATCATTTCCATTGTTATTTTTACCATCTTTATATTCTATCCAACCCGATTTGCTTCTTAATGCTTTTCCAATATCAGAACCCCTGTTACCATCTTTTTTATCCCACTCAGGATCGCCAACACCATATTTACCATCAACTGTTCCTTCCAGAATTTTCCATTCATTATCAGTTGGCAAATGCCAGCCCGGTGGACAAATTCCTTGAGTTATAACAGCGCCGTTTGGATCAAAATTTAAATCTTCATACTGCATCATTTCCTTAAACTGATAAAACCCACCAAATTTTTTACAGTTTTCTGGATCATCAAACAAACAGTATTTCTCAACTACCCCATTGTCGCTTGGATACTTATCCTTTGTAATCATTGTACCAACATTCAAATTCTCAGCCATCCAAACCTGATTTCCAATTTTAACTGTTCGATATGTTTGTCCTTGATAGACTAGGTTCCCTGAAACAAACGTTGGGTTAGTTTGTATGTCATTATTTGTATTATTATTTTGTGAATTGTTATTTGTTGAACCTCCCATTAAACCACTTAAACCAGAGTGTTTTTCTTCTTTAATATTATTGGCTGTAGCAGAATAACCTTCAATCAAAAATGATTGCACTACTCTTTTTAATTCATCGCCCTTTTTTTGAATCATACTGCTCGGGATAAGTGATGTGAGAACATAACCTTTATTATTCTCAACAAAGTATAAAGCCGACATACCTATCTCATTACCGTTGTAGCTGAATAGATATACTCCTTTTTTACAAGGTATTCCGTTTGAGGTTGTATGATTGTTAAGACTAAGTGTTTGTGTTCCGGAAGGGAGCATGTTTTGTTCGTATACCTGTGCAAGAAGAGCGGTTGTAAAGCCTGAATTTGCATCAAATGCACGAAGTTGAACTGCCAAATTTTCATCGGGGCTCATATAATCATAAACTTTATCGGTTCCATCCATATATGAATTTTTGCTCCAGTTGGGTGGAATGTTAATTTTAAATCCAAAATTAGAGTCGTGTTGCCATTGGGCATGCAAACTGATATTTATCATAACCGTTGATGAAATAACTAGTGTGATAATTAATGATCTGATTTTCATGTTTATATGCTTTAAATGATGTCCTATATTTATATTATTAATTTTCACAGATTCTTTTTTGGGGTTTCATTATCCAAATATGTAGTAGTACAATCTAACTCAGATATAAAGTTTATTTCCTAAAAAGAAATGTAATCCCACCCGATTCTCTCTTTAGTTCATTTCCATTGATAGTATAATAATCTTTTGTGCTACCAAACTTATGTTGAAATGTAAGTTTATTTCCATTCAGAGTCCATGTACCCTCATGCCCACCTTCATAGGCTCCAGAGTTTTTAGGGTTGTATTTTTCAATGTAAGTGCCATTACTATTAATGGTTATGTAATGATAATTTGTTCTTGAGGGTCCATCAGAACGACTGATAAATGTGTATCGGCCACTAATATCACCTGGCACCGACGCTGACCCGCTTGATGACTGATTTGTGCTGCCACCCATTGTAGTTCCTCCCATTATACCGCCCAAACCTGCTGGTTTTTTGTTTGGTTTTCCGGCTCCTCCTCCAGAAATCGAATTAGTATTTTGTGATGATTGAAAGCCTTTGAGTGAAAATGAACGTGTTATCTCCTTAACCTCTTCACCTTTTTGTTCAATCATACTAGTTGGTATAATTACTGTGAGAACATAGCCATTATTGTTTTGAACAGTATAAAATGCACTCAGATAAACTTCATTTCCATTATAATTCATTACATACACACCTTGTTTCCCTGGAATTCCGTTTACATTGGTATGGTCGTTCAGGCTCTCTCTTTTGGTTCCTTCTGGCAACATGCTTTCTTCATAAACCTGTGCAAGAATATCAGTTGTTACGCCACTACCTGCCTCAAAAACACGGAGCTGAATAGCTGCATTCTGATCTGGGCTATAGTAATCATAAACCTTATCGTTACCATCCATGAAAGAGTTTTTACTCCAATTATTAGGTAGTTTTATTTTGAATCCGTATTTACTATCTTCCTGCCATTGTGCAAAAGCGTTTATACTCATAAACATCAGAAACAATCCGATTACCATTACAGCTGCTTTTCTTACTCTTTTCATTTTATTTTTTTATTTATTAAGTTTCTTTAATTTGTCTTAATGTAAACATGTCATAATTACCCACTTATACTTTAGGGCGACTACTATATCTAAGCTAATCATCAATTTTTTTACAAGTAAGGCTTGTTGGTCCCATTGGCCCATAGACCTTAAAATGCAAATACTCTTCTTGTCTTTGTGGTACTGAAATCTTCAAAGTCCAGGTATCATCTATTTTCACAGTTCCATCATATATACAGTAGCCTGAATTACATCTAAACTCAAAATCAATTGAAGCGTCGCCTTTGGACAAATGATATTTTCTATTATTTGTATACCCTCCTGTCCAGGATACGTGATTATCACTTATATCAATCTGTCCTACGATCTGAAAACATTGATAGCTATTACCAGCAGGCCAAACATCGCCATTGAAAGTATATCCTTCAGGAGCAATTTTACTTAGCTTACTATTGTTATTAGATATGGACGCTGGAGTTTTTTGCGTGGAGCCACTTAGACTATTTTCTGTTTCAACAGTATGTGGAGTGGTCCGTTCTGGTTTAAATACAGTAAAAGTATTTAGAACAGCATCTGTTTCTTGAACTTTCTGATTAAATTTATCTGATGGTACAACAACAATAATAAGATAACCTATACTGTTTTTTACAACCGAAAATGTTACAAGTATCATTTCTTTATTGCTGTAGTTATTACTATAGACGCCTAATTTCCCAGGTATTCCATTTAATTGGTCATAGTCAAGGCTAATCCTCTTTGCTCCCTGAGAAACAAATTCTTCATCAAATACTTCTGCTATAATATCTGTTGTCAGATCAATTTCTGCATCAAATGCCCTTAGTTGGATAGCTATTTCTTTGTCAGAACTGGTAAAATCATATACCATATCCTCCCCGTCAGCATAACTGTCAGTTGACCAATTGATTGGAACATCAATTTTAAATCCAAATCGGGAATCTACATGCCACTTTGCAAATACAATCTTTGTGATTAACAAAAGGAAAATACAAACAAATAGGGCCTTTCTTATAATAAAATACATTATCGTATAATTTTTGGATAGTAGTTATTTGCAACTATAATTATCTGACTTCAAAACTCTTGATCTTTGGAGAGGAATCATTATCACCAATGTGAATTTCTACCTGATATTTACCTATGGGCCAACCATTATTGGGCCTGCTAAGACTAGAATTAAGATCAAGGTTTGTTCCATGATCAGCAGAATTTAATGTTACTTCGTCAATAATAATAAGATCTGCTTCTACATATTGCCATACGAAAGTTACTAATGTGTTCGCGGGTGCATTTTTCAATTTGCAACTAACACATATCTGAGGGTCAGTTGTGGAAAACACTGGGTTGTCCTGAGCGCAAACATCACCTGAAAGCTGAAGGCACGCTTTTATGTCATTAATATTCGCAGTTGTTACTTCGAAGTCACATCCTGTAACTAATAGACTAATCATTATAACTACAGTAGCTATTATTGATACTTTTTTCATAAATAGTGATTTTAATAAAAGTTTATAAATATGTGTTTGTTTATAAAGCATTGTATTTCATATGCTAGAAGTACTTAAATAAGTTATAAAACAAATATATGATGGTATTAAGGCAAAAGCTAGTGGACAGCTATTAGTGCGAGGGCATAATTATTATTCGCAATGTATTTCTTATTATTCGTTAAACGAAATTTTGGAGAGCTTTGAGAAAACTTTCTTTTTTTCTGGTTGAAACAACTACGTTTTCTCCGGTTTTTAAGAGAATATTATTGTTGCTTTTGTCGAAAGTCTCAACGTAGTTTAAATTAATTAAGTGTGATTGATGAGTGCGGAAGAATCCATATCCTGAAAGCATTTCCTCAAATTCTTTTAGTGTTTTTGCCATCATAATCTTTTCTTTTCCGTCCACAATGATGAGAGTGTAATTTTCGCTTGCCTCGCACCTAACCAATTTTTCTAACTCAACAACAAAGACGCTGTCGCTGGTATTAAGGATTATCTTTTTTTGCTGATTATTTTCTTTAACATTTTCAACGCAGGTCTCTAATTGCAGATTAATTTGTTCTTTATTTTCAAGAGCTTTTTGTACTTTAATAATTGCGGAATTTAATTCTTTGGGGCTAACAGGTTTTAATATATAATCGAGAGCACTAAGCTTTATTGCTTTAAGAGCATATTCGTTATGGGCGGTTACAAAAACCAGGTTGAAATCAAGATCTGCAACTTTTTTAATCAGGTCAAACCCTGTTCCATCGGGAAGATGAACATCTAAAAATAATAGATCAGGGAGTTCTTTCTTTATTAATTTCACTCCATCGGCAACATTTCCGGCCGTTCCAACAATTTCAATACTGCTAAAATAAAAATCCAGCATGTTTTCCATTGCTTTTCGGGCATTAACTTCATCCTCTACAATTATAGTTCTGATTTTCATGATAACACTAATTAATATTAAAAGGGATATTAAACATTACCTTGGTACCAAACACAATTCCATCTTCATTTTTCATTTCATTAATTGCAAAACTAATTTTTGGCATTCCTTTTTTTCTAAGAATCTCAAGTCGCTTTTTACAGATTGAAATGGCAAGAGATTCATGACTTTTCTTTTTCACTTTGTTGACTTTTTTGGATGCTGTAAGACCAATGCCGTTATCAAAAACCATAAATGATATCGAATTACCAATTAGTTGATAGCTTACTTGTATTTCACCCTCGTAGTCGATGTTTTTTAATCCATGTTCGATGGCATTTTCGAGAAATGGTTGAGCAAGCATTGGGGGTATTTGATATTCACTATCTTCAAGTTCAAGGTCAACATCAATCTTATAACTAAAGCTATCATTAAACCTTAGCTGTTGCATTTTTAAATAAAGCTCAATACACTCTATTTCTTTTTCCATGCTTATAAATTCATGCCTGCTATTATCAAGTATCAAACGTATTAGGCTGGCAAAATCCGAAAGATAGTTTCCGGCCAAATGTGTTTGATTTGAGTATATGTAGTTTTGAATAGCAAACAATGAATTGAAAATAAAATGCGGATTCATTTGTAGACGTAATAACTTTTGATTTAACTCGATGTTTGTTAGCGACATACGCATTCGCTTATAACGAGAACGCCAGAGAAATAAAACAAAAGAAAAGACAGCAAAAATTACGAAGCTTATAAACCACCATCGCATCCAAAATGGAGGTGTAATTGATAACCGACATGCCAAAAACTCATCAATTTTCTCACCCTGATCATCAACAACCCTTAGTTGGAAATCGTACTTGCCTGGTGGAACATTTGTAAACCTCGCAGTGAGTTCGTTTCCTTTTATTTGATTCCACCTTTGATCAAAGCCATCAAGTTTATAGTAAAATTTATATGGGATATCTGTACCCCATACATCTGAACCAATATTAATCGAAAAGAAATTCTCATTATAAGCTAATACAACATCTTTTTTTCCATAAAAACTAGGGATCTTAACTTTATCAAAAACAGAAAGTGAAGACAGATATACCATTGGTTTTTTGACATTAGTCCTTAATTCATCAAGTTTAATTATAGCTATTCCATTTTCACCACCAAACATTATTCTCTTATCTGCAAGTTCAATGGCACAAGCATTGCTCTCATTAAAAGTTATGTTAATGATATTCGAATAATCATAGAACCTTTCCCACTGCAAGCTGTAACGAATTACGCCGTAACTTGTTGCCAACCAAACATCTTTTTCGCCAATTGGGAGTATTGCAAAAACTTCATGTTTCATCCCCAGCTGATCGAACGAAACCTCATTGATTGTTTTTTCCCCTGAAATATTGTAAAAAAGTCCCTTCGCCCCAATCCATATATTACCATTGCTACTTTCTTCAATATCATAAATCTTCTTCTGATCAATTCCTTCTTGAGGATTTACTTTTGTATAATAACATATTGATGTGTCTTTTTCAGGTAAATATAAGTGTAATCCTGTTTGGGTTGTGCCCATCCATAATCTATTTTGACTGTCAAAATGCAAACAAGTAATTAAACGCGACATATTTGTCAACCGAAATTTATCTTTTAATCCCGTTGCGAAAGCACCTCTTGCAGTATCAAAAAGAGTTAGTCCTGGACCTCCCCAGAAACCCAGATAAAGTCTTCCTGTTTTATCAAAAGCCATATCATTATACCAGTCGAAATGTGTGCTTTTCGAATTATAAGTATAAAGTGAAAAATGATTTCTTTCTGGAAAAAGCCTTCCAAAACCAAGTCCAGCCCACAATCCACAGTAAATTGATCCATCTTTGGCCATTTCAATGCATTTTATTTTATTGGAAGGTAATCCCTGCGTATTTTTCGTATTAAAATGTTTAATAGAATTACTAACAGGATCATATTTATCAATACCCTTTTGGGTGGTACTAATCCATACTATTCCATCTTCACCTTCACATAAATCAGTAATTGAGGATGATGCAAGAGTGTTATTTGTACCTGGAACGTGAAAAAGATATTCTACACCCACACTTTCCGGTTTATAAATTGCAACACCCTGGGAGGTAGATATCCACATTTGACCATATCGATCTTCATAAATTTTATGGATATTATTACCGGGCAATGAACCAATATCTTCTTCGTTGTGTATATTGTAGGTTACTTCCCAGTTATTCTGGTTAACTCGGGCTAATCCATTGCCAGTACCAAACCACAGGTCGCCTTGACTGCTTTCGGTCATTGCCCAAGATGATGATTTAATAACTTGGTGAAAGGATGTGTCCTGTTTGTTAAAGAGATAAGCCCCATCTAACCCTCCCACCCAAAAACTACCATTAGAGTCAGTATAATAATAGGCCACATCATACTCTCTTTTCATTCCTGGAATAAAACTGTGATTTGAACAAGGAATAGTTACAACTAATCCTTTTTCTTCATCTAAAAATGATGGTCCAATACCCCTTCCTCCGATCCACAATGTATTATCATTGTCTCTATAAATAGTGTGATAATGATAATATGGCTGGTCGGTTCTTTTATGATGAAATTGATTTAGTACAGTGAAGCTTTGCAAATCAATTTTCCAAAGTAATCCATTTAATGTTTCCATCCATAATAAACTATCGCCATCTGGTAATAAAGCTTGCACATATAGCGAATCATTGTTCACACTTGCAGTATCTATTTCAAAAATTGGAGTAAACTTATCTGTACTATAATCATATAAACAAACACCTTTTGATGTTCCAACTAATAGTCTTCCGCTTTTATCTGCTGCAATACAAGTTACATGGGATGAAGTTAGAGACCCGGGGGTCCAGTCGTTAATGTACTTGCGCACATTGTTGCCATCAAATCTTGCCAGGCAGCTTGTTCCCGCTAACCAAATATAACCATGACGATCTTGAAAAATATCAACAATGGTTCCACATTCATCTCCAATATATTGAGTAAATGAGGTAAAACGAGTATATGGATCGTTACGATAGTTCTGTACTTCAATCCCACCATTTCCTAGTATAGTACCACAAACAGGCATCAATAAAATCAGAAGTAAGATCCTATGTATTTTCATCATAGATTATTAATTTCGCATATAAAAGTATGTGATTTTTTATTATCCTGAGCTTTTTTCGAAGTACATTATCAACACCTTTTTTCGAAATAAACTAGGAACAATACACTGTATGCTCACTGTAGCTATCAATATATCTAACTCTGGTCTCTTACTCAATATTTGTACTACAAATATTAGCAACAATATGAAATAGGATAAACGTGTTTCTATAGAAAGTATTAGAATAATGCCCCTATTAATATGAAATAAACCACTATGGACTGAAAGTACCATAGTTTTCTCCAAGACTGAAAGTCTTGCGCTATTCGATGATAAAATTTGAATCGTCATTATCAGTTGGTTTCCTATGATGCTCCAAATATTCATTTACCATATCATCTGTG
>JAERTF010000165.1 GCA_016845105.1 Bacteroidota bacterium
GATATAATACGATGCGAATAACAAGAATCAATACAAATATTGGAGAAATTAACGATGAAAATGTGGATCTCTCTGCAATTGATTCCCTAATAGAAAAATACAAAAACAAAAAGGGGAATATGATCCCCATCTTACAGGGAGTTCAAGAAATATATGGTTATATTCCCAAAGATGCATTTTTAAAAGTTTCGGAAGAAACACATCTTGAACTAAGTGATATGTATGGTGTAGCAACTTTCTATGCTCAATTTAGATTATCACCAGTTGGAAAACACATTGTTAAAGTTTGTCACGGAACAGCATGTCATGTTCAAAATGCAAAAGAGTTAACCGTTGCTCTTCAGGATTCATTAAAAATAAATGATGGTGAAACCACAGATGATGGACTATTTACGCTTGAATCAGTTGCATGCCTAGGATGTTGTTCGCTTGCACCAGTTTTAATGATTGGTGATGAAACCTATGGTAAGCTAAATGGTGATAAAGCTGTTAAAATTGTTAGAGATATCAAACGACAAGAATCAAATTAATATGGAAAACACAAAAATCATAGTTGGCCTTGGAAGTTGTGGAATTGCTGCCGGAGCAAAAAAGGTATACGATAAAATCCAAAGTCTTCAGGAAAGTAGCAACATTGAATTTGAACTACATAAAACATCTTGTATTGGGATGTGTTATCGAGAACCTCTTGTTGAAGTAATAGATAGCACAGGATCTTATATGTATGGGGAAATCAATGAAGATAAAGCTTCAGAAATAATTGAAGAACATATACTAAAAAATGAACCAATAAAAGACTATGTTGTAAAAGCTGATACTTTTAGTACAGTTGATAATACTTTTATTGATGATCAGGTTAAGATTACACTTAGAAACTGCGGATACATTGATCCTGAAAATATAGAAGAATATGAAGCAAGAGATGGATATAGAGCAATAAAAAAAATAGCTGGTCATCAGGTATCACGACTTGATCTAATTCAAACTATTATAGACTCAGGTTTGCGTGGTCGTGGTGGTGGTGGTTTTCCAACCGGTTTAAAGTGGAAATTTGCAAATAATAATAAAGCCAAAGATAAATACATAATCTGTAATGCTGATGAAGGTGATCCAGGTGCATTTATGGATAGATCGGTATTGGAAGGTGACCCTCATTCTGTACTGGAAGGAATGATAATTGGAGCATATGCAATTGAAGCCACAGGTGGTGTAATATATTGCCGAGCCGAATACCCTTTGGCAATTGTACGTTTGCAAATAGCAATTGAACAAGCTCGTAAAAAAGGTTATCTAGGAAAAAACATACTTGGAATCCATGGTTTCGATTTCGACATTTATATAAAAGAAGGAGCAGGTGCATTTGTTTGTGGTGAAGAAACTGCATTGATAGCCTCAATTGAAGGTGAAAGAGGAATGCCACGTAAGCGGCCTCCTTTCCCAGCTGCTTCGGGATTGTGGAAACAACCAACAAATATAAATAATGTTGAAACGCTTGCCAATATCCCATGGATTGTAATAAACGGTGCTGAAGGTTATGCAAAATATGGCACTGATAGAAGCAAAGGGACGAAAGTGTTTGCTCTTGCCGGTAAAATTGCTCGATCGGGTTTAGCCGAAGTACCAATGGGAATGAGCATCAGAGATGTAATTTTTAAAGTAGGTGGTGGAATTCAAAACAATAAGAAGTTTAAAGCTGTTCAAATGGGAGGCCCTTCAGGTGGATGTATACCAGAACACTTATTGGATACTATAGTAGACTATGATTCAGTAAATGCTACGGGAGCAATTATGGGCTCAGGAGGTATGGTTGTGATGGATGAAGATACGTGCATGATTGATGTTGCAAAATTCTTTCTTGATTTTACCGAAAAAGAATCCTGTGGAAAATGTACCTTTTGCAGAATAGGGACCAAAAGAATGCTTGAAATTCTTATCCGAATTACTGATGGTGAGGGAAAAGAGGGAGATATCGAAAAACTTGAAGAGTTATCATACCAGATAAAAGATAGTTCGCTTTGTGGTTTAGGTCAAACAGCACCAAACCCTGTTCTTACAACAATTAAATACTTCCGTCATGAATACGAAGCTCATATACATGACAAAAGATGTCCTGCCAAAGCTTGTACAAAATTGCTGACTTATGAAATAATTCCGGATAAATGCACAGGATGTACTATTTGTGCAGTTAAATGTCCCACTGATGCAATTGATGGAGCTCGTAAAGAGGTTCATTATATCAGACAAGAAGATTGTATTCAATGTGGTACTTGTGTTGCCAAATGTAAATTTGATGCAATTAAAGTTTTTTAATTTTTTTGAATAAAGAAAGATAAAAGAAATGAGTGATATAATTAATGTAACATTAGACGGAAAAATAACCCAGGCCAACAGTGGTGAAACAATCCTTGATGTTGCAAGGAAAAATAATATAGAAATTCCAACCCTTTGTGATGATCCTCGACTTAAACCTTTTACTTCATGCTATGTATGTGTAGTTGAGGTTCAGGGATTACGAGGATTACAACCTTCATGTTCAACCAAGGTAACTGAAGGAATGAAAGTTGAAACAAATAACGATAAAGTTAGAAAAGGGCGCAAAACTGCTCTTGATTTAATGCTAAGTAATCACTATGCCGATTGTACTGCCCCTTGTATACAAACTTGCCCAGCTGGAGTTGATATTCAAGGGTATATCTCGCATATCGACAAAGGTCAATACCGTGATGCGGTTGCGTTAATTAAAGAAACAAATCCTCTGCCAGCAATATGTGGAAGGATTTGTGTTCGACCTTGTGAGGTTGGATGTAGAAGAAACCAATTGGATGAAGGTGCTCCCGTAGGTATTGATTATATGAAACGATTTGCATCGGATTGGGATCTTGAATCCAAAGACAAATATGTACCTGAAATACAAGCCAGTACTGGCAAAAAGATTGCTATTGTTGGTGCTGGTCCTGGCGGTCTTTCAGCAGCCTTTTTCTTACAAAAATTAGGGCATCAAACCGATATTTATGAAGCTGCACCTGCAGCTGGCGGATGGCTTAGATATGGAATCCCTGAGTATAGGTTACCAAATGATATCCTACAAAAAGAAGTAGATAACATTACCGAGATAGGTGCAAATATTTACTATAACAAAAAATTTGGCGATAATATTAAGTACAAAGAAATAAAAGATAACTATGATGCTACAATATTAACAATTGGGTCGCAAAAAGGTACACTAATTGGATGTGAGGGAGATGATGCTGAGAATGTATTTTCTGGAATTGATTTCCTAAAAGAAATGGAAGTATCAGGCAAACCATATGACTTCAAGGGTAAAAAAGTAGCAGTAGTCGGCGGTGGCAACACAGCTATGGATTGTTGTAGAACATCAATAAGATGTGGTTCCACTGAAGTATATGTCATTTATCGACGTACAGAAAAAGAAATGCCTGCCAATCCAATTGAGATTCACGAATCAAAAATTGAAGGTGTTAAATACAAGCTACTAACTAATCCCATAAAAGTAAATAAGGACTCTGAAGGAAAGGTTAAATCAGTAACATGTTTAAAAATGGAACTGGGTGAAGCTGATGCTTCTGGAAGAAGAAGGCCAGTTCCCATTGCCAATTCAGAATTTGATTTAGAGGTTGATTATATCCTTGCAGCTATTGGACAAAAAACAACTGTTGATTTTCTTGATGATATAAATAACTCATCTGATAATGGTGAGTTGAAGATTAACAGATGGGGTGATATTGATGCAAACCCTGATACTCTTCAGACAGGAATAGAATCGGTTTTTGCTGCCGGAGATGGAGTTACCGGTCCATCTACTGTAATTGAAGCGATTGCCCAGGCAAAAACAGCAGCCATGAGTTGTAATCAATACTTATTTGGCAAAGATATTGAGGCTCCAAAAAAAGAGTTCTTAAGTAAAAAAGATAATTTCAAGCTACAGGATAAAAGTGTTTATGAAGGATGTTTTCCCGAGCAATTAAGGGAAGAAATGCCCACCCTCGAGCCCGATAACAGAATCAATTTTGATGAAGTTGAATTGGGGTATGCCAATGAAGAAGTTGCACAACATGAAGCACAGCGTTGTTTAGAGTGTGGTTGTGTAAAAGTATTTAATTGCGACCTAAAAGACTACTCCACTGAATACGGGGTTGAGCAAAATAAGTTTGCTGGAGAATATAACGAGTATAAAGTAGATTTTCGTCATCCTTTTATAGAGATTGACAATAACAAATGTATACTTTGCTCAAGGTGCATTCGCATATGTAAAGAAGTAGTTGGGGCAGATGCCCTAGGTTTAGTTAATCGCGGTTTTCATACTTTTGTAGCACCCAGTATGGCCGACCGCCTTCAGGATTCCACTTGTGAATCTTGTGGCTTATGTATTTCAACATGTCCAACCGGTGCACTTAGTGAAAACGTACTTTTTAAACCTGGTCCAATAAAAACCGATGAGGTTAAAACAATATGCAACTATTGTTCGGTTGGATGCGAAATTACGCTTAATCATAAAAGTAATTTCGTAATGAAAGTAACTGGCAGTGAAGGCATTGTTAATCCTGATGGCAATATCTGTAGATATCCAAAGTTTGGATTTAACTACCTTAACGATAACTCACGAATTAAAAAACCACTGCTGAAGGAGAAGGGTAAATTCAAGGAAATTAGTTTCAAAAAAGCGTACGATATAATTTTTGATAAAATTTCTCATGTACAACCCGATGATAATGCTTTTTTTGCTGGTGCAAGACTCACAAATGAGGAAATGTACCTTATTCAAAAATTAGCTAGAGCTGGTGCAAAAACAAACAATGTAACTAGTTTGCATTATTTAAATCGAGGAGATGGTTATATTTTCAACTCAAAAAACAATGTGCCTTTTGATCAGATAAACGGAGCAAGCAAAATATATTTGCTTGGATCTGAAATAAACGAAGATAATGCCGTAGCAGGCTTTATGGTAAACAATACTCAATTTAACAACAATACACCTGTTGAATTAATTACTGATAATACCGAAAGTACTTTATTACGTAAGGTTGACAGTGTATTGCACCTAAAGTCTTACTATCATTTTATAAAGGCAGTAAATTACTACCTTGTTGCCAATAATTTTCAGAATGCAATGTATATCAATGACAATTGCAGCGACTATGAAGAATACAAAAACAATGTATTAAAGGAAAATTTTGGTGAATTAGTTGAGCTTAGTGGAGTGTTAACAATGGATACTATTGTTGAGTTTGCCAAATCATATAATAATGAAATGAATGCTGTTATTATTTTTTCAGAAAAGGAAATTTCAGCAAATGCAAGTCTCGAACTTTTCAATTTAAGTATGATAACCGGCAAACTTGGTAAAACTTCAAATGGATTAATTGCTCTTAAAGAGAAAAACAATTCACAGGGATTGTTTGATATGGGAATATGTCCAAAGCTTGGTGTTGGAACACAAACAATTGACGATCCAAAGCTTGTGAAACAAATGAAAAAGAAATGGAAAGTTGATGAGTTACCTGAAACAGTTAATGAAAGTCAATTCATGAATTTGGAAGAAGGAAAACTAAGGAACTTGTTTATTTTTGGTGAGGATCCGATGGGGACAGCCAAAAATCCAGTAAGGATGGCTGGTTGGATTTCTGTTTCAGATTTTGTGATGGTTCAAGATGCATTTATGACCAAAACAGCTGCAAAGGCTGACCTCATACTCCCTGCATCATTTCCAATTGAATCAGGAGGCAGTTTTACAAATACTCAAAAAGTATTTCAGGAATTTGAACCAGGTTTCCCATCAAAAATTGATAAGCTATCCTATCAACAACTTACCGATATCATAAAAAAACTTGGAGTTAAGCAAAAAACCAAGCTTGAGGATATCAGAATGGAAGCTATGTCGTTACTATCAGCCAATAAACAAGACAAGTTGGAATTTGTTTATACCAGCAATGATAATTATCATCGTATTTTTAAATATGGATGCGATTCTATCAATAAGTATTTTGAAGACGCATTTGAAAACGCTTTCGAAGACTAAGTATTAAACTGTAAATATTAATAACGGGGTATAATTTGCAATATCCCGTTATTTTTATTTAATGCATGTTCATTACAAATTATTTCAATAATCCACTACTTTTGCACCGCAATGATAATTTCAAAGGGAAATATTGTTTTTCGAAGGTTATTACACAAGGATATCGAACTAGTCCGAAACCATCGCAATTCATCTGACGTAAGTCAGTTTATGGAATATCGCCAACACATTACTCATGAAATGCAAGAGAATTGGTTTAAATCTATTAATAACAACAATAATCTATATTTTGTAATAGAATACAAAGGAGTAAAGATTGGTTTAATAAATGGCAAGGACATTGATTGGAAAAAACATGCAATGGAGACTGGAATTTTCATTTGGGACAAAAACTATTTAAACACTCATATTCCCTTACTTGCAGTATTAATTTTTGGTGAGTTGGGCATTATGACATTTGGACTAACTGCTTATGCTCATATCCTAAAAACAAATCATCGGGCGAAACGTTATAACAAATTACTCGGATTTAGATTGTGTGAGGGTCAGGAAAATGTTGAGAATCAACTTTATGTCATGACGAAGGAATCATATTTTAAAAAAGCTAAGTTTATTCGAGGAGCATTCTTAAAGCTAACGGGCAACCAAGATACAGTTATGAAGTTTGAAAAAGATGATTACTCTACAGATTTTGCCAATTTCCTAACGGATAAATTAGATAATGGTAATATATCACGGATAGAAGACAACAATGGGATTAAAACTCTTTACTTTAAAGCAATAAGTTAATTGTAGCTGTATCAAATTATCTTAAATTGAACCGATATTTTAGTCTGATAAAAAAAGATTCTTGGAACTATGAATATACTGAGTAGCTTGCATCATTGAATAAGTATACTGTTTCATGCTATCAACTTTCGAACTATTTTCATCATAATAATCTACAGTACTTAAACAATCATACATATATAAGGTTTCATTGCTATCGGGGCGCATTATTAGATAAAAATTGTTGTCAAGGCATCCTATTTTATCATCTGCACTAAAATACATAAATGGTCTTTTGTTTTCAAAAAGATCAATCCCCATTGTGTTATTTGAATAGGGTATATTAAGCAAACCTAATATCGTTGGAGCAATATCAATTTGACCACCTAAACAGCGTAGGGTATCAGGATTACTAGTGAAATAACTGGAGGAAATAATCAATGGTGTTGAATGAAATGCCAAAGGCATATCGTAAGTATGCCCCATATTTTGCCCATGATCGGCAACTAAAACAAATATTGTATTATCATACCATGGTTGTTTTGAGGCCTGTTCAAAAAACCTTCCAATTGACCAATCAGCATACTCAACAATTTGGTCACTCTTTGACTTTGAGAAGGGGGTAAAACTAATATTACCAGGTATAATATGAGGTTTATGATCGCTAGAGGTCATAAATACTGCAAAAAAAGGTTCATTATTCTCCGATTTATCATCTAGAATTGGTATCGAAGAATCAAACATTATATGGTCAGGAACTCCATTCGTACTCAACTTCCATTCATCAGGATAATCCGCATACACATTTTCATAACCATTTGCTTTTAAGAAACCCGAAACATTATCAAACTGAGGATCATGTGTTGCAAAATACGATGTTGAATACCCATTATCAGCTAATACTTGGGCGATTCCAGTATGAGGAATTTCCATTAAATCTTCCAATGGTTGTTGGTTTAGCAATGCAGGAAAGGAGAACAAGGTTGAATAAATTCCATTAAAGGTGTGAATTCCAGCTGTATAAATATTGTCAAAGTAAAGAGAATTGGAGATAATGCTATCTAATTTTGGCGTAAGGTTAACTGGTCCATTATACTTACCCAATTTAAATGAGCTCATACTCTCCATGATTATTATAACAACATTTTTCTTTAGCATTGCATTACCATTGAAATTTTGCCACCCATTACGGGTTTCAATTATTACGCTATCATTTGTTTTTAAAGATAGTAATGAAGTACTTAAAATTAAAGCTTCTTCATTATCCATCAAATTGACTCTGCCTTTATTTTTCCTATCTACCAATAAAGAATGAATAAACGTAAAAACAGGATTTAGTGCTAGCTTATTTAGTGATTGGTTATTTGAGAAATATGCAGTTCCCATCCTAATTGGTGATTTCTCATCCAATCGTCCTCTGGCTGTTGCAACTATAATCACCCCTAATATAAGAAATGACAATATTCTGACCACTAGATACTTCTTCTTTTTACCAAACTCAACTATTGGTTTATCATTAAAATACTTCTTGACTAATTTAGTTAAGTATATCGATAAAGAAATCACAAGAGCTACAAATAGAATAAAATATATAAGAAATGACCATTCTTGTAATATCATTCCTAACATATACTCACCATAGTTTATCCATAGCAATGCTCCCGTATTTAACCTGGAACTGAACTGCAAGAAATAAGGTATATCCAAACACAAAATAAAAGATACAATTGAATAAACAACTATAAGGTATACTAATACTATAGATGAAAAAGGTTTGACCTTATCTGTAAAAAATGACAGCATACCAAGTAATAAAAATGGAATGATTAAAATGTATGCCGAGATAACACCATCAAACCTCAGACCCATGATAATGGTATGGAGTAGATCAGTGTGAGGGATATCCATATTCCCTTCTAGACTCCATATAAATAAGAAGAAAAGGGTTATCCTAAAAATCATCATAAGCAACAATGATGCTACGGCAACTTTTAGAATAAATCTAATGTATACAGGCACATGCATAGCTTTAAAAAAACAACATCCACATTTAATAGTACATAACTGATTAAGATATTTTCAAATTGCGACCTTAGTATTTATAATATTTTTTTAGTCCATTAATTGGTTTCTCTATTAAATACCAAGATAGAGATGCAATAATTAAATCTAGGAAAAAGAAAATTATGAAATGGCCAAAATTTGTTGTCTCAATTTTTAAGTACTTATTGATAACATTTATAAACAAGGGTCCCATAAAAAGATGATAAATATATAGTCCATAGCTAATCCTACCAATATATAACATTACTTTATTTTCAAGAATTCTCTTAATAATCCCAGTAAAGCCCTCTCTTATAGCTATTAAAACAACGAAAAAGTAGATAACTGTTACAGCAGGATCTTGGAAGAACCTTAGGGTTTCATATAGTGGATCAGGCTTCCTGTAGACAAATACCAATGTAAAAATAAGTGTTATAACAAGAAGAATCCCTTTTATGGTTGACAAGCTAATTCGATTAATCTTTTCAGATTCATATTTAACATAATAGGCCAATAGAGCTCCAGCTCCTAATGTATGCATTTGACATATTACCAGGCCATTTGAAAGCCAGTATCCGGTATAGAATTTCAAAAAATAAAGAATTAATATCGAAGCAATAATAAAAGCTACAATAGTTTTTTTTAGATATCTATTTGATACATAAACGATAACAAAAACCCAAAACAAATAGAATTGTTCTTCAACAGCCAACGACCAAAAATGGGTAAACGAATCAATATAATTGCTATGTATTGCCATGTATACGTTTGTTGTATATGTTGCAAGCCATGGAAATAATTCAGCCGTATTACCAAACCCAATTATTAAGAGAAAAAAAATTGTTAAATAGTATATTGGAAATATTCTTAAGGATCTGCGAATATAAAATGACTTAATCGATTTAAAATGACTTATTCCTTGTGAAGTATTTCTTTCCTTGAAGTCAAGCAAAATTTTTGTGATAAGAAAGCCACTTAAAACAAAAAAAAGTGTAACCCCGGTACCATATGGTATATTCTTCAACACTTCAATTTTCATTGAGCTTTGTAGCCAATGTGCAATCATAACACCAATTATTGCTATAGCTCTTAAACCATCTAGTTGCTTATAATACTTCATAAAACAATTATTGCATTTAGTTTACTTTGTAAAATTTTAATAGATGTTATAGCAATTTAGTATCGTTCACTTGACACAAAACAAGTAAACACTTGGGCAAGCAAAAATATAATATTTTCTTGATGATTGCTTTGTTCAGTATCACAATAAGAACTATGAGCAATGTTAGAATTTACAACAAATTTATTTGCTAGTATTTCATATTTGCAATTGGGAATAGATATGCCAAATAAATAACTAATTTCGCAGCTAGTAAAGTAACATTCTCTTTTAAATTGTGAAAATACCTTTTAACAAACCTTGGTTTACCGGGAAAGAAATTCAAAATATTACCAGTGCAGCCGCATTTGGGCATATTTCAGGAAATGGATTGTACACAAGAAAATGTCATGAGTTTTTTGAAAACAGATATGGTTTCAAAAAAACATTTCTAACAAGTTCGTGTACTGATGCATTTGAGATGGCCACAATTTTAATGGACCTTAAAGATGGTGATGAAGTAATAATGCCCTCCTATACCTTTGTTTCTACAACAAGTCCATTCATTCTTCGTGGAGCTAAAATCAAATTTGCTGATAGTCTTAATGATCATCCTAATATTAATTTAGATCATGCAGAAAGTCTGATTAATATTAACACCAAAGTGCTTGTGGTTATGCATTATGGTGGGGTAGCTGTTGATATGGATAAAGCAATGGAGATTTGCAGCAACCATAACCTAATTTTATTGGAGGATGCAGCACATTCAATTGATTCATACTACAAAGAAAAACCACTTGGCAGCTTCGGACATTTTGCAACATTCTCGTTTCACGAAACAAAAAACATTAGCAGTGGAGAAGGTGGTTTGTTGGTAATTAATGATGAGAAATATATAAAACGCGCTGAAATTGTTTGGGAAAAAGGAACAAATCGTTCGGCATTCTCAAGGGGAGATGTTGACAAGTATGAATGGGTTGATGTTGGCGCTTCGTATTCTCCTTCTGACATGATAGCTGCTTTTCTATTCGGGCAATTATCACACATTAATAAAATTCAACAAACAAGAATAAATATTTGGAACCGATACTATTCAAACCTACTTCCGTTGGCCAATAGAGGAGTAATAAAAATTATTAATCTTCCGGAGTTTGCTACAAATAATGGACATGTATTTTACTTTCAAACATCTGACAAGAATGAACGAAATGGATTGCTCGATTTCCTCAATGATAATAATATTCATGCAGTGTTTCATTATTTACCTTTACACTTAAGTCCATATTACAAAGAACTTCATACTGGAGAAGAGTTGAAAAACACTGAATTATTTGCCGATACACTAATTAGATTGCCCCTCTTTTATGAATTACCACTAGAAGTAGTTGATTTTATAAGTGAAAGGATAGCATCTTATTATAATTAGGTATGCTACAGAATCAACTATTGAAGTCATGATTACTTCTCATAAAAATGCATCTCCAGTATGTAATCATAAACCTTTGATGGCATCCAAAAGTCCATACACTTTTTCTGTTTAATTGCTTTGCGAATAAAACTTGATGAGATTTCCATTAGAGGAGCATCCCAAAGTTTAATTGACTTGTAGTTAATATATTTTTCCATATGATATCCTGGGCGGGGATAAACATAAATTTGATATTGCTTTAATATTTCTTCATAGTTTTTCCATTTATGAAATGATAAAAATATGTCAGTTCCACATATCAATACAAAATCATTACTGGGATATTTTTCATTGAGCCATGTTAAAGTATCAATTGTGTATGATGGCTTTGGCATACTAAATTCAATATTAGAGACCTTTAGCTTTAGTTTGTCTTCAATAGCTAGTTGAGCTAAAGCAAGACGGTGATAATCAGCTAGTAAACCACCCTTGTTCTTTAATGGGTTTTGTGGTGACACAACAAACCAAACTTCATCAAGATCAGTAAACTCTGCCATAAAATTTGCAAGAATTAGGTGCCCGGTATGTATTGGATTAAAAGATCCAAATAATAATCCTATTTTTTTTTCTTTTGGTAACATCAATAAACTAATCAACTTTAAGCTAAGGCTTAATCAATAACTTACCAGAACTCATATCACTAATATAGCTTCTCAATCCTGCTACTATTTCTTCAAGTGATGATATTCCTCGGATACTTGTATTATATATGCCAGACATAAATCCATCCTGAATTTCATTGGAAATCCTTAAAAAATCATCTTCACTAATCTCGGATTTCCAATCCATCAGATTAAATCCTGAAATAATTTTATTATTGAAAATTACATCCATTATATTTACATCAGCAATTGGTTTTCCTGACAATCCTCCATAAACTACCAGTTCAGAATCATTGATCAGGGCATTAAACATTAATCCGGAAAGCTCACCTCCAACTGCATCATATGCTACTGATGCACCTAATTCTTTCGACAATTCACCAAGTCGGTCTATAAAATTATCTTCGGTTTCAACAAGCACATATTTAGCTCCTTCTTTTTCCAGTGTTGTGGCACTTGCTTGTTTTCGAACAATATCAATTACTTCAACTCCATTATTCATGGCCATTTTCCTCATAAAAGCTGCCACTTGACCTCCTGCTGCATTTTGAATTATTGCCCTACTTTCATATTGTATGGCAATATCAAACATACCATAGGCCGTAAATGGATTTACTGTTAGGCATGCAGCCTGATCCATATCCATTCCGTCTTTTATAAGAATTATATCTTCAACATTAGCTACTACAAATTCAGCCCATGTCCCACTTCCATCACTCTGAACAAAGCAACTAACCTTACTGCCAATATATTTGGATGACTTTTTACCAGCATCAATTACAATTCCCGAAGCTTCAAATCCTGGGATGGCAGGTAATGTTTTCACGATATTGTAATTGCCTTGAATAAATGCAATGTCAGAGGGGTTTACAGGGGCAGCGTGAACTTTTATTAATAATTCATCATCTCTAATATCTGGCAAACTAACTTCTTCAACCTTTAAACCAAGCATTGCTCGGATTATATTTCTATTATATGATTGCAATACAACTGATTTCATAAACTCTGATTTATTTGTCATTTATAAATTTCATAACAAGTTGGTAGGATTCTACTTTTGCCTTTTCTAGATCATCATTAACAATAATATTATCAAACTTATCCGCAAAGGTTAGTTCATATTCTGCTTTATCGAGTCTGGTTTGTATATCTTGTAAATTATCTGTCCCTCTTCCCAAGAGCCTTTTTTTAAGCATTTCTGTAGATGGGGGCATGACAAAAACACTAAGTGCCTCATCTTTATACATTTGTTTAATATTAACACCGCCTAGTACGTCAACATCAAATACAACATGGAACCCCTTATTTCTAATCCTTTCCACCTCACTTTTTAATGAGCCATAGTATCTATCTTTGTAAACCTCTTCCCACTCAACAAATTCATCATTTGCAATCTTATTTTTAAATTCGTCAACAGCGAGAAAATAATAATCAGTTCCATCAATCTCATTAATTCGTTTTTTACGGCTGGTCGCTGAAATTGAGAACCTCAAGTTATCGATCTTTGTCATTATATACCTAACCAAAGTTGTTTTACCAGAACCCGATGGTGCAGAAAAAATCAACAGTTTACCTTTTCCATTACTATCCATCATTTTATAAAATATTAAATAGTTGTTCTTTAATTTTTTCCAACTCATCCTTCATTAGAACTACGATCCGTTGTAAATTCGGATCGTTTGCCTTTGAACCAAGTGTATTAATTTCACGACCAATTTCCTGTGTTATAAAGCCTAGCTTTTTGCCCGACGATTCGCTATTTTTGAGATTGTCGATGAAATAGTTACAATTGTTTTTAAGTCGTACTTGTTCTTCAGTGATGTCTAACTTTTCAATATAATATATCATCTCCTGTTCTAATCGATTTTTATCAGTGGCAGGATCTTTTAAAAATTTACTAATATTCCCTAAAATTCTTTCGCGAATTTTTATTACTCTTTCTTCTTCATAACTGTCAACATCATTCAAAAGAGCAATAATGTTACAAACTCTTTGGTTTAATTCGTTTTGAAGATCAGTCCCTTCATCAACTCTAAACGTATCCACTGCTACCAATGCATCTGCAAGGCAGCTAGTAACCATATCCAGATCTTCCTTTTCTATTTCTAATTCCTTTTGAACAAATACCTCAGGCATTTTTACAATTACTGACATGTAATCATTATAGATTTCCTGATTAATTGATTTTGCCAATAACTTCAATTCAGAATAATAATGTTTTGCCAATTCTATATCCAGTACCGAGGCTGATTCAACAGTATTATTCTCAATTAATATGGAAACGTCAATTTTACCTCTTTGTAAAACACTTGCAATAGATTTACGAATCTCTATCTCTCGCTCTTTCAAGAAATGTGGAACACGAAGGTTTATATCTAACTGTTTGCTATTTAATGTTCTAATCTCAACAGTTACTTTTTTATTACCTTTTTCGACTACATGCTTTCCGTAGCCAGTCATCGACTTTATCATCTTTTTATTATTGAAAATTATACAAATATAATAACATATCATAGCCTTGGGTTCTATTTCCAAAAAATGCTGATTTAAATCAATTCTTATGGTGAATGTATCCACATTTTAATGTCCCCTTTAAATACGATATCTTTTCTTAATTTTGCACATATGAGGTTCTTGTTTGCTACCATTTTTATAATGCTCATTACAACAGCTAAAACTGATGCATCTCATCTTAACGACATTGATAGCCTTCAAAATCAACTATTGATAGTTCATTCTGATGAAAAAGTTATGACTTTAATTGCTCTATCTGAAGCATATCGAAATATCGGGTTCACCGACTGTTTAAAATACGGTTTGCAAGCCCGTAAGTTATCAAACGAAATAGAAAATAAAAAACTAGAAGCCTTATCCCTTAAATCACTTGGTATTAGTAATTACTTTTCAGGAGATATGGATATTGCAAATGATTACTATAAAAAAAGTTATAACATATATACGGAGATAAAAGATAAAAAAGGTCAGGCTAATTGTTTAAATAATATTGGTATTATTTATGAAGAATGGGCTGAATTTGATACTGCTCTATGGTATTATACAGAATCGCTGAAAATAGAAGAAGAACTTGATAACAAAGAGGGAATTGCCATTTCATTAATACAAATTGGAAATATTAATTATCACAGAAACAGTTTTCAGGAAGCAATTGATAATTATTACCGAGCGCTATTGATTTCCAGGGAAATAAATGATATCGATGGAATAGCCTATGCATATAACAGCATAGGTATTATTTATGGAAAATGGGGAAAATATGATAAAGCTGTTGAATATTACACCAAGGCTGTTGACCTATTTAATGAGACGAACAATAAACGGTCTCTGTCTCAAGCGCTTACTAATTTAGGCGAGATTTACAATTTTGAATACAAGGAATATAAAACTGCCCTAAAGATCTATAATGAAGCACTAATGCTCAAAAAGAGCTTGGAAGATAAAGTGGGGGTCGCATTGTTATATAATAATATTGGAACTCTATATGCTAACATGGAAGATGGTTTAATGGCGATTCAATATTTTGAAAAAAGTCTGAAGTTTTATCAGGAAACAGGAACACTGACAGGTGTTGTTATGGTAAATTATAATATTGGCGAATTATACCGTTCTTCCGATGATATAAATAAAGCTACTAGTTATCTACAAACGAGTTTAAAGATGGCGATTAATAATGGTCAGGTAGATTTCATTAATAGCTGCTACGAATCATTGATCCATTGTTATGCAAAAAACGGCAACTATGAAAATTTTGAAGAATATTTTCGCCTATTTTGCATAGGAAAAGATACATTAATCGCCAAACTCAATTATTTTGAGATGTCAGAAATGGAAGCTAAATATAGCATTGAAGCAAACAATATTGAAAATCGAAAAGTACAATTAGAAAACTTAAAAATGGAGAATGAAGTTAAAAAATACAAACTTCTTTTCACAGGATTTGGAGCACTTGCGATAATTGTATTATTTAGCTATTTATTGTTTTTAAGAATTAGAACAAAGTAATGCAAATTAATAAACCATATCACCTTTTTGATGATCCGTTAAGGTATTATAATGAGATGATAGAAGATATAGAAAAAGCAAAGAACTATATCTACATCGAAACGTTTAGAGTTGGTAAAGACGAAATTGGTGAAAGGTTTAGAAGGGTACTCACAAAAAAAGCAAAAGAAGGAGTTGAAGTTAAAATACTTATTGATTATTGGGGTGCTGGTCCAATCGATAGTGACTATTTCAAAAAACTCATAAAATACAAAGGACAAGTTAGGTTTTTTGAGAAAATAAAGTTCAATTCCGATATATTCACCAGAAGCCATAGGCGAAATCACAGAAAATTACTTCTGATTGACAATGAGATAACCTATATTGGATCGTCAAATCTAACGGGTTATAATATGAATTGGCGCGAATCGGTGTTAAGAATGGAGAGTGACATAACCACAACTTTTGTTAAACTATTTAATCAGGATTTTAAGGGATTCAATAAATATAGTTTTAACAGTCCATACAAAATCAAAAAAATTACTCATGGTAACTTTGAGATTATACGAGATGTACCATCAATAACTAAAAAGCTTATTAACAATAAGTTTATTAAATTAATAAAAACAGCAAAATCAAACATAACCATCGAGACACCCTATTTTTTACCGGGATTTTTCCTAAGAAAAGCATTAATGGATGCATCTCAACGTGGTGTAAAAGTAAATATTGTTCTTCCACGTCGTTCTGATGTAACACTAATTGATATACTTAGAAATAAGTATTTTGGTATGATGTACAAAGCAGGAGTAAACTTTCTTTTTTACGAGTTAAACAACCTTCATGCGAAAATGATGTTAGTTGACAAGAAGACATTTGCCATAGGTTCATCTAATTTTGATTACAGAAGCTTTAGGTATATGTATGAGATAATGTTGATAGGTACGTCAAAAGAAATAACAAGCCAGATAAATAGTCATATGAAGAAGACTATTTCAGATTCAATTAGTTTTAATTACACCAATTGGAAAAACCGACCATTAATCAATAAGTTTTTTGAGTGGATACTACTACCCTTTAGACACTTACTCTAATTTATTGTTATTGACTTATCTGAAATTATATTCAGATTTCATAGCATTATACTGCAGTATATTTAGCAAATTTGCGCAAAAATATTAAAACCATTTTTTCCATTAGGGAATCATAAAAAGACTAATTTTGAGCGATTATTTCATAATCTGTTTTTATTTTTTAAATTTTTAAATTCACGCATATGGCAGAGATATTAACATCAAAAACTGCAATGGAATTGGAAGATAAATATGGCGCACATAATTATCATCCATTACCAGTAGTTCTTTCAAAAGGAGAAGGAGCAAAGGTATGGGATGTTGAAGGCAAAGAATATTTTGACTTCCTATCAGCATACTCAGCTGTAAATCAAGGGCATTGTCACCCAAAAATTATTGGCGCAATGGTTGATCAGGCACAAACTCTAACACTTACATCAAGAGCATTTTATAGCGATGCACTAGGTGTATATGAAAAATACATTACTGAGTTTTTTGGATACGATAAAGTATTGCCAATGAATACAGGAGCTGAAGCTGATGAAACAGCACTTAAACTATGTAGACGTTGGGCCTATGATGTAAAAGGCATTGAACCTGATATGGCAAAAATTATTGTTTGTGCTGACAATTTCCATGGACGTACAATTTCAATTATATCAATGTCTACCGATCCTGAGTCAAAAATAGGGTTTGGTCCATATACCCCTGGTTTTGTAGTTATTCCTTATAATGATTTGGATGCATTAGCAGAAGCATTAAAAGATCCAAACGTGGCAGGTTTTCTTGTTGAGCCAATTCAAGGAGAAGCAGGAGTTGTTGTTCCCAATGAAGGTTATCTAAAAACTGCTTACGATATGTGTCATGATAAGAATGTACTATTTATTGCTGATGAAGTACAAACTGGAATTGCACGAACTGGTAAAATGCTTGCTTGCGATCACGAAGGTGTACATCCTGATATTCTTATTTTAGGAAAAGCCCTATCAGGTGGTTCATATCCTGTGTCTGCTGTTCTGGCAGATGATGAAATTATGTTAACCATAAAACCTGGTCAACATGGTTCAACATTTGGAGGAAACCCTGTAGCTGCTCGTATTGCTACCGCAGCTTTGCAAGTTGTGAAGGATGAAAACCTTGAAGCTAAAGCTGAATCACTAGGAAAGATTTTCAGAAAAGAAATGAATAGTATTGATTCTGAAATGGTTGAGTTGGTTAGAGGAAAAGGTTTACTTAATGCAGTTGTTATTAAGCCAAAAAATGGTAAAACAGCAATGGATGTATGTATAAAAATGGCTGAAAACGGAGTATTAGCTAAGCCAACCCACGATCATATAATCCGATTTGCACCTCCATTGGTCATAACCGAAGGACAACTTATGACTGCAATTGGTCTTATAAAAGATTCTATTTTATTCTTTGATTAGGAACCTCAAATGCATAAAAAAAAGCTGTCAAACAAAATTTGACAGCTTTTTTTTATCAATATAAACCCTCTTATTGAAGAGTAAATTTCACAGGTAAGTTATATGAAACCCTAACCGGTTTTCCACGTTGCATACCTGGTTTCCATTTTGGCATGCTGTTTACAACTCTAATGGCTTCTTCATCACATCCACCACCAATACCTCTCAGTACTTTTACATTTGAAATGCTTCCATCGGGTTCAACAACGAAATTTATAAATACTCGTCCTTGAATATTGGTTTCTTTAGCAAAAGGTGGGTATTTAATATTGTTACCAAGATACCCCATTAGTTTGGCCATACCTCCAGGAAATTCAGGCATCGCCTCAACAACTGTAAATATTTCAGCCTCTATAATTTCTTCATCGTCATCTTCTGGCGGAATGTACTCCTCCATTTCGGTTTCATCATCAGCCTCAACATCAATTTCAATTTCATCATCTACCTCAACATCATCTTCAACAATGGTAATTTTTGTTACCTGTTTAGGTGGTGGTGGAGGCGGTGGCTTAACTTTTTGCTCCGTAATAGGAATAATTTCTTCAGGTGTATCATCAACTGCTCTTGCGGTTAAGTCAACAGTTATTTTATCATAACTTTTGTACTCAAAAGCTGCAAAAACTACTAATAAAGCAACAATCAGACCTATTTCAAAAAAGTAACCCTTCTTGCCTTCAAGGTCTGCTTTTTTTGTTTTTCTGGCTTCCATTTCTAGTTATTTTTGATTAAAAGTATAATTTGGCTAAAGTAATAAAATCTTTAATTGTTTATGTTATTAACATTCTTCTTTTTGTAATTAAGCAAACAATATGCCAAAAAACCAACAAGAACACCAATAGCATCTGCAATAAAATCGAACATGCTTCCATGTCTGCCAATAAAAACATATTTCTGAAGTAGTTCGGTAATCGCAGCAAAAAGTGTAGTAATAATTATAATTAGTACACTAACTACATAACGCTGTCTGTCAGTAGTAAATTGCCCATTGAAAGCATATAACAACAATATTGTCTGTATACCAAATATAATTACATGAACCACTTTATCAGGAGATAGCCAATCCCAAAATGTTGTAACACTAGGAAAGTAAGTTCCTGGTAAACCAGTAAGTAGCATTATTATAGTTGCCCATACTAGTGAAGGCCATAATCTCCTGACGCTCATATACAATTAAGCATCTATATTTTTAGAATAAGCATCCTTATCTAACAGTTCATCAAGTTCCGACTTATCGCCAATTTTTAATTTAACAATCCAGCCTTCGCCATAAGGATCCTTATTTATTGCTTCAGGATCAGCCTCAAGATTTTCATTAAATTCAATAATTGTTCCACCAATGGGCATAAACATATCGGAAACAGTTTTTACCGCTTCGATTGTACCAAAAGATTCACCTTTATCAAGTTCTTCATCAATGGTATCAACTTCAACAAATACAATATCACCTAACTCTTTTTGAGCAAAATCAGTAACTCCAACAAAGGCATAGTCACCATCAATTTTTACCCATTCGTGATCTTCTGTGTAAAGTAAATTTTCAGGAATATTCATCGTTATAATTTTATTAAAAACAGCGTCAAATTTAATTCATTTTTAAGTCTCTGAGTTATGTGGTATTGATTTTTTTACATGAATTTATAACAATTATGGATAAGCATATTTAATTGATAAACATACAAAAGCAGTATAGTAGAAAAGAGAAAACTATCTTATCCAAAAGCCCACATGAAATACTCTATATTGAAAAACTATTGCGCCAGGTTAAACCTTAAACTAAACCCTCCGCTGGTAGTGGAATTAGGCATTTGTGATGAAACATATGGGTTACTACTTGTCCAGTTATAATATAATTTCAACTGAATACTCTGGCTCAACATATAATCACCAGCAAAGTTCAAAGTATATTGTTTGGTTCCGGCAGAAATTTGATTATTTACTTCATCAATTCTACGAAGTGTTGTTTTATTGTCACGAATTCCAAAATCAACCTTAAGGTTTAAATCACTTTTAAAGTTTGAGTTCTTGCCTCCTCCACTCATTGATCCAATTTGAAATTTAAGATTTTTAATTCGGTATCCCATACCAACCACCACCTCAGCTCCCACTATTTCGGTAAGCTGATTGTTTACAAAACTAAGGTCAAGTTTTCTTGATTTCTTAAACTCAACTTTCGCTGACAAACTATTATGCATTGTAACATCTACACCAATTAATGGACTATATTGCTCCATAATAGAGACTATGCCAACATCATATTCTGTTATATAATTATTAGAATTTTGGAAGGTCTGACTTGCATTATTAGGATCAAAATTAACGTTTGTAGTCCAGCTTGCTATACTCAACATTGAACGATATCCATGAGAGATATTGATTGTCCTGAATACTTTTCCAATGGATTTAATTTTTGTTAATCCATTAAATGTAACTCTCCAATTTGGAATTGGAATCGATGGAAATGGACTATTAATTTTAACAGATGATGCCCCCTGCCCTGAATATGCAGCCAAAAAAGCATAGTACAATACTGGTTGAGATGTTGAAGTATATCCATGAGGATATATATCACCAGCTAAACTATCATAAACTTCTTGTCCATCCCAAGAGCTATTTTCATTTGCCAACCTATAAGCAACATCTCTTCTGGATCCTAAAAAGTTAGTAAATGTTTCAGAGATATCAGCAGTATCAGTTTTAGCAAATGAGGTTCTAATAATTGAATATGATATACTAAAGTTACCGCCATCCATTGGAGTAAACTCAGCAAAAATAGGATCATCTATTGTATTTCCATTTCTAAAATAGGATCGATAATTGCTAGCATAAATTCTATCACCATCGATATCTATTTTTATGGCCCCTAAAATATCTGCATTTACCTTATAAGATAACGACTCTGTTGATTTCCTCATATAAGGATTATTCAATATTGTATCCGGTGTTATCCAACCATTGTTTGCAGCCTCAAATTTAATATCTCTTTGGTCTCCAAAAACAAAACCAAGTCCTGGCGCTGATGACCCTAGGTTTACTCCCATTAATTCAGGCTCCTGATTAAATCCTGGTAATACCATACCAAAACCCGAGCTATAGGTAACCGATGCTTTTTTAATCGACATAATTGTTTTAAGTACACCTTCACCAATTATTTTTGCATAATTAACTTTTGGTTTTTCAATGGTATCATTTACATCTTCTGGAGGTTCTGGTGCACCACCTCTAACTCGCGAAGTTGGTCTTGACGAACGCTTGTTCGAATTATTAAGCTTTTTAAAATATGGAACTTTGTTATAGAACTTACCTAAATCCAATTTCCCATTTAACTGCTTTTGGTTCGAGTTTTCGATCGTGTTCCCCATTCTTTCCTGAATCGAAAATGGTGATGCCGACCACTTATATAATGCCTGATAACTCATGGCAACAGTAACCCAATCAAGTATAGGAATCTTCTTTAGAGGCACATTATAAGTAGCTTTAAAAGATTGGTTGTACCGTTGCATCGTACCTCCTGCATAAATATCTCGCCAAACTTCCTGTTTGTATTCTTCCCATTCTTGGGTATCCTTATCCGGATATATTGTTGGTTCCTTTATATATGCATTGGCTCCTGCAGTAAACTCAAAGGTTAATGCTTTCGAGAAATCGTATTTAAAATTATAATCCCTTGTCCATGCCCATTGCCTATCAATTGTTGGCTTAATTATAATATCCCCTAAACTTTTATCACGGTATAAAATCTTTCTGATGGATCGATCCATATCGGTTCTAAAACTGAAGGTTTTTGGCAGCAAGTAGAAGTTAAAATCTTTAATTAGTTTTAGATTCTTATTCGAGAATAATTTAACCTTATTCAAGGGTTTATAATTTTTGGGTTTTGGGTTAAAATTATAACCCAATCCACCTCGATATTGATCCTGATTGTCATATTCAAAATCAATATCACGATGATCATTTTGAGAGTATGCAAACGACACGTCGAAATTCTCAATATCATATATCCTTTGCTTCTTATTACTTCCAACTCTATCTTTCCTAACATTCATAAAGTTGATATTCTGCCTTACTGTTCTGTCAATTACAAGTCTTTTAACAGAGTCGCGTTTACTTTTATCAGCGTATGTATCCAAATCCTCATCCAAAAGAACATCCGGATCAAGTGGATTGTACTCAGGAGTAATTGTGGTAAGAGCATAATCATAATGCACGGGAATTCGCACACCTGCCTTTTCACCAAAAAATTTACCCACTTCCATATCAGCTGCCACCATAAAGTTGGTTACATGCTCCAATGGTATTTGACTTATTTTCTTTTCCAGACTTGCAAATCCAGCTGAGCTGTGGGAACTGGTAACAACAACTCTACCAAGGTCAGCAAGTGTAGCTTCTACCCTACCAGTTGCTGCCCACCCTGCATGGTCATTAAAGTCAGTTAACCTAAGCTCATCAACCCATATAATTGCACTACGAGGAGTCCCATCATCATCCAATCCAGTACGTTGTTTTGGATTTCTAACACCAATTAAAATACCCTTAACATCACTAATACTCGGACTACCTAATATGGTTACTTTATTAGTACCAATATACTCCGAATATGGTTTATCTAGGCGCAACTGACTATTTGGGTCACGCATCGATACATTTCTATTTTGTTTTATCCTAACAAGCTCCTGTAAATTAATATCAAAGTTATTTGCTTCAGGCCAAATTGAATCAACTGCTGTTGCAATTGTTCCCCATTTTGTAAACTCAAGCGGAACCTCATACTCATAATAGTTATCAGTAAAATCCGACCCAATTCTTATAAATGCTGTTAAATCACCCTTTTCTAGTTCTTCGTTTTCCAGTAGCTTTTCGGCATGTACAAACATTTTCAATTTTTTGTATTGCCTAAAATCAAAATCAGTGGTTTTAAAAACACCTCGTGCATCACCATCATAAAGTTCGCTAACGTTTAGCTCAATGGATTGTTCATTTTGAAGAACATAGCTTGTTGTTCCAAAGTTTGATTCACGATCAATTCCTGGTGGAATTACATATGGAATTGGCTCACGTTTACCGTTTTCTTCAATATTAACAGTTGCAACAGTAAAATTAGTTTCATTTCCATAATCACCTGTGGGATAATCACCTGGCTCAAGAATAGGATGGTCATATCTTCGCCATTCACCACGCACTAGTTCAAAAGTTGCAAAACGTGCTACGATTGGACGTTCAAAGTTTTTCATAAACATCCTCATAAATCTGATTGATCTAAAGTCGCTTATGTTACCAATTACATTGTCAGGATTTTGAACGGGTATTTTAAACTGATACCAATGAACACTTGTTAAATCACCATTTGCCAATTTAATATCCTTGGCTTCAAATACATCAGTAATATAGTTCTTACCAACTTCCATTTTAGTAGGATCCAATTCAACCTTGTATTGGAAGTATCTTTCTGATTCGCTCAATGTATTATCACGGTTTATATCTTCAACGTTTGGAAGGTTTGTGGCTGCTGTAGGATATGCTTCCGGGTTCTGTGCATCAGTTGGCGAATTTCCATCACTGTTGTTAAACTTCTTATACCTTTCGGTAACACTTGAATATTTTGCTTCCTGATCATAATCACCTCCTCTAAAGTAATGATAATTATCAGATGAAGGATCTTCGTTTGCATCTACAAATGCCTTAGAGTTAGCGCCATATTTTGAGCGGATTACATCTAGATAAGTATTATCATACCATGATCTTTCATCAGATGTCATAAGTCCATCATATCCAACATCCTGAAACTCACGTGATCCTCCTGCACTACTAAATGACTCAACCAATGCCTGCAAAGAAGGTATACGCCCCCAAACTGTTGTATCTACATTTTCGACAATGGCCGAAGTTGGCAATCCGTTTTCATAACTTTTTCGACCATCCTTTAGGATATCTTCACTAATTTCACCTAGGTTAATATATAGATCTCCTTTGTTATCAATATCCTCAGTAAAAGGATCCATTAACCAAAACTCAATATACTCAATATTAGCAGCTTCAAAATCCGATGACTCTATCTCCCTCATCATACCACCCCATCTAGATTCTGGATTAACCAATTCGCCTTCTTCGTTAATACCGTCAGAATAAGCATTTTGATCAACATCATAATTATACGAACCTTTCTCGCTTGGGAAGTAGGCAAGGTTTAATACAGCAATATTTGTTGGAATATTATTAAGATTATTATCTTTATTTGGAAATACTTCTTTTTGAAGAACCTGACGAACTGAATTTTTTGATATTTCATTTTTATCAACATTGGAAGGTCGAAAACCACCCCGAACATCATAAAATAAAGGATCGATAATATACCAGGCAAGCTTAGCTCTGTTTTTTCCATATGCATAAACATTTGCTAAAGAAGGGTCTGATATTTGAGCTTCGGGAAACATATTAGGTTGGCCTTGGGGTGTACTAGCCAAAAACCACATATTAGTGTTCTTCAAATCAATTGAAGAAGAAGCACCTTCGAAATCATCAATATAAGAAGTACCTGACTGTCCGATAGCTTTACTATGCCCGGGAATAAACTGAGCAAATTCACCGTCGACATTAATCTGGGATACTTCTTTGGTTGATATACCAGGTAATTTATCAACCATTTTTGTCAACCACCTCGACTCAGTACGATAACTCATATCAATACCCCACATTGTATTTGAGATAGGATCATCTCCATAGTTTACTTTTTGGGTAAGTGGTCTTTCATGTAGATTTAATAATGTACCCCCAATGTGAAAATCTTTGGTTACCTCGTGATCAACATGTACACCCATCATTCGTTTCTGTTGAATGGCAAACATTGAATTGCTTTCCAGCGAAACATTTATAGGTACTCCGGAGTTCATAACTCCATCGTTAATAATCTTTACACGACCAAGTGTATAATCAACTGTATAATCAACATTCTCAACCAAAGGTACACCACCTGCAGTAACTTTTACTGATCCATGGGGAACATTTAGTGCATTTAAGCTAATGTCGGAGCCTCCAGAAGAACTATACATTCCTTCCAGTAAGAATTTATTTTTATCGGGAAACTGTTCAGCACCTGATTTGGTCATTGTATACAACGAATCGTAGGCGTACATATTAGCATACTCAGGATTATCTGGAAATATTGAATCCCTAATATAGCTTCCAAAAGGTTCTAGATTTGTAAAAAATATTCGGCCATTTGAAGCTTGAATTGTTCCTCCATTTAATGTAGCCCCATCAATGAAATCAAACATACCATCACCACCAGGTATTGGGTTTAATTGATTATCCAAATTATCAAGTCCAAATAAATGAATCAGAGGAATCCCTGTCACATCCTCGGGTCCCTCAGTAAAATAACCTGTTGGAACACCCTGCTGATTTCCAGAATAAAGTATGTTAAACATGAAATTTTGTTTCTGTACCTGATATGCTCCAATGGCATATACATTTTTCATCATAAGGTTCCACATTGGCATATTGGTACTCAGCGTATTACTTTTAAGTAATTTCACAACCAAATTGTCGGGTGATACGATACCCTGATCTGAAAATTCCCCTACCTGATAAATGCTATCACTACCTATTACAGAATATTGATATGCTATAGCTAATACCTGGTCAGATGACAAAGTAGTATTTAATGATATAAATCCAAGTTGTTTATTTAATGAATATTCCGATTGCCTAAGTTTCCTTGCATTTTCGAGTTTTACATAGTCTTCACCTGCAATAAAATAATTGGTTTTACCTATATGAAAAGGGTCACCACTTAGATAGTTGGTAACAGTATTTATTCTTCGAACCTGGTTTGTATCCAAACTACCCATAAGGCTATTCGAGTAGTTAGATGGCTTTTTACCACCAGGTAATGCGTAAATATATGGACTATAAATATCTTTTTGATCACCTTCACCAAGGTCAGTAAATGCAACAATATTTCTATTTTCCTCTGTTGCAGCACCAATATTTGTAACCCATAATTCAACCTTAGTAATTATAACATCAGATGCAACTATAGGTAAAGTAGATAAAGCTTTGGGATATTGCTCACGAAACGACTGGGCTAAGAAGAAGTGCTTATTTTGTTCATAATCAAGAGCTGTAAGTTTAAATCTATTGGTTTGGGCTCCACCTTCAACAGTTATATTTTTAGTTTCACTCTGTTGCTGAGAAAAAATAGCAGTTACATGAGTTTTACCAAATTGCAATTCAGTTTTAACTCCAAATAATGCCTGACTACCACTAATAAGGGTTGAACGTAATGGCAAGCTTACATTACCTGCCTCAATTAGTTTAATAATTTCATCTTCCTTACCTTCATATTTTAATTTCAAAGTGTTTTCAAAATCAAATGATGATTCGGTATTATAATTAGCTTTAAACTCTATTTTATCTCCAATTTTTGCCACAACATTCATTTGAATCTTCATATCGAAGTCAAAGTTTGTAGTTTTCCGCTGCCTCACATCCAGTGCAGGGTCGTCGCGTTTTGTAGATAATATTCCAAAGCTAACTTCGGCTGATCCTTGTGGTCGAATATCAATAGTATTACTACCAAATATTCTATCAAAAGCTTCACCTCCAATATAAATTTTCGGAATTAAGCGTTCACCTTCTGCAGTTCCAACGGTTTGGGTTCGTTCATTCCAGTAATCAGCCACATCTCTGTTCAACTCATATTGCTGGTATTCGTCAAAATCCATTTGTGTGGGAGCACGATAATAAAAATCTCCAATTTTATCTACAAACTCATAACTATTTGTTTCTGGATTATACACAATCTCGCGCTCAATATTAGACGGAGGGCTTAAAAATAAGGGGCTTGAATTTTGATTATCGATGTATGGATTTCCAGTAAAATCATTAAATGGGAAAAGCAAATCAATTTTTGAACTATCAGAAGATTCAGAAGTCTCAGGATAACTTACATTTTGCGAAAATACAATACTAGGGTTTAGCCAAAGGATGACCATAAAACCTGAAATAAAGAATAGTATTGATTTAGTATATATATTTTCCCTGCTCAAAGTCTTCAATTTTATCACTGTCAATCTAATGACATAATCTTCTATAACATCTTCAATGCCTCTTTAATTAGCCCTTCCACATCAGTAACTTCACCAGATTTAATAACTCGATCCAATGATTTTTCAACGATAGGTTTGCTAAAGCCTAATATCAGTAACCCTGATAACGCTTCTTCCCTGATTGTATTGTGGGTATCGTCTATTTTTTCGAGTTCAATTCCCGATTTAATTAGTTTATCTTTTAGATCAATTATTATTCGTTGTGCTGTTTTACCTCCTATACCCTTAACTCCCTGTAGTACATTTGCTTTTGATTGAACAATTGCCTCAAAGGTTTCCTCTGTTGTTAATGAAGATAAGATTAGGCGTGCAGTATTAGCTCCTACACCAGAAACAGTAATTAACTGGGTAAATAAAGAACGTTCATTTTTATCATGAAATCCATACAGTAACTGGGCATCCTCCCTCACAACAAAATGCACAAATATTTTAATATTTTCCTGATCCTTAATCTTCGAATATGTTGTTAATGAGATATTTACCAAATACCCTACACCTCCACAATCAAGAACAATATGGGTTGGATTTTTCTCAACCAAACTACCCTTAAGATAATCGTACATTCTGCTTTATTAATTATGACTCACTATTGTCAAATCTTAACTGGCAAAAATACAATTTCTAATGTATTATGCAATCAGTTGGCATACCAAATAATTGTTGATATATATCCAATAATTACAAGATATTAGTCGATTGAAGAAGCATTGGGTATCTTCATATTTACGAATAAGAAAATGTTTAATAAACTGGATATTTCTTAATAACGAAATATGTGAGTTATTAATCTATTTCATCAGTTTCAATACAGCATCAACAACCCCAGTTTTATCATAACCACAAACTTTGTGGAGAGTTTCAACCTTACCATGAGTAATAAATGTATTGGGGATACCTAATGAAACTAAATCATTATGATAATTGTTATTGTTTTTGAAGTTTAGAACACTTGAACCCATTCCGCCAACAACTATGCCATCTTCAACGGTTATTATGTATTTGAAATTATTAAATACTTCATGCAGTAATTCTTCATCAATTGGAGCAAGAAAACGCAAATCATAGTGTGCAGGGTTAATCTTTTGATTTTTAAGAATGGGTATTGCTTCAATAACATAATTACCTGCATGACCAATACTTAGGATTGCAATTTCATCACCTTTAAGTAAACATCTGCCTTTACCAATTTCTAGTTTCTCAAACGGAAGATTCCAGCTATTAAGCACACCTCTACTTCTGGGGTATCTTATTGAAAAAGGTCCATCATAATATGTTGATGAAGTGAACATCAGGTTGCGTAACTCAACTTCATTTAATGGTGCACTGATAACCATATCAGGAATACTGTTCATAAATGCAAGATCGAATGCACCATGATGGGTTGCCCCATCCTCTCCAACTAATCCGGCACGATCAACACAAAAAACAACTGGTAGTTTTTGTAGTGCAACATCGTGAATTACCTGATCATAAGCACGTTGCAAAAAAGTGGAATAAACAGTACACATTGGTTTAAAGCCCTCAGCCGCAAGTCCTGCAGCAAAAGTTACAGCGTGCTGTTCAGCTATTCCAACATCAAAAACACGTTCGGGGAATTTACTCTTCATAAAAGTTAATGCTGATCCCGTTGGCATGGCTGGTGTAATGGCAACAATATTCTTATTGTTTTCTGCTAATTCAAGTAGTGTTTTACCATAAACTTCCTGATAAGTAGCTGATTGTATATCTGATTTATTTTTAATCAGATCTCCTGTAATTCTATTAAATTTTCCGGGTGCATGATAGGTGGTTTGTTCTTCTTCTGCCTTTTTGAAACCCTTGCCTTTCTTTGTAATAACATGTAATAATTTAGGACCGGTTATATTTTTTGTTTCAGTTAGTATTTTCACTAAACTTGGAATATCATGACCATCCACAGGCCCAAAGTAACTAAAGTTCATGGCTTGAAATAAGTTACTTCTTTTTTCGATTTTTCCTTCTAAAAAAGTATTATCAAATGAACCACTTTTTGATAATTTATTATCAATACCTAGAGATTTCCATGTCTTTCTACCAAGCTTTGAAGATGTGGCCATTTGATTAAATAAACCTTTCAAGGAACCCACATTTTCATCAATAGATATACCATTATCATTTAGTACAACAAGTATATCAGCATTTGTTGCTCCTGCATTATTCATGCCCTCCATTGCCATTCCTCCGGTTAATGCTCCATCACCAATAACAGCAATGTGTTTACGATTCATTTCTCTCTTTAAAGAAGAGGCCTCTGCCATACCCAAAGCCGCCGATATTGAGGTTGACGCATGTCCGGTTCCAAAGGCATCATATTCACTTTCCTTACGTATTGGGAACCCTCCAATGCCTTTGTATTGCCTATTGGTATAAAAAGAATCACGTCGCCCGGTTAAAATTTTATGACCATAAGCTTGATGGCCCACATCCCAAATTAGTCGATCGTATGGTGTATTATATGCATAATGCAATGCCACCGTTAGTTCAACCACTCCTAGGCTTGATCCAAGGTGACCTGGATGAACACTCACCACATCTAAAATAAACTCTCTCAATTCATTTGATAACTGAATGAGCTCTGACTCAGACAAATCCCTTATATCAGAAGGACTATCTATTTTTGATAATAATGTATGTGGTTTTGGTGTCATTAATTATAAAATCAGAAAGATTTTGTGATAATATTATTACAAAAAGCATACAAAGTTATTAGTTTTGAAACAATCTGGAGTTTTATTACAGTACTTTTGGAATTATCGCTTTTCTATCCTTCGGATAATTGGTAAATCTATGATAATACCATCGGTGATGATCAACTGCACGAGGTATTAAATTTGCCATTGTCCATAAAGCAAATGAGAAACTTGGCAAACACCAACTCATCAACGCCCATCCCAACCACTCAATAATTTCACCAAACAAATTGGGAGAAGAAATATACTTAAAAAGTCCGCCATAAGGAATGTAATAACCTGATTTACCACCTTTTCGCAAATCAAAAAGTTTATTGTCAGATGAAATATTTATGTACATGCCAACAATGAATAATAGCAATCCAATTAAAAATCTGGGATCATATAACCATGACATTTCATAATTTGGTGATAATGTACCGAACCAATAGCCATTGAAAAATCCATTTAAGAAGTTGAAACATATTGCTAATAATATAATTAACCAAGGCATTTGTTGTGGTTTCGATTTCATTTTAAATGGGAAGATCAAAATCCTATTGGCATAATGAAGCATAAACAAACCGTAAAAAATGTAAACGGGTATAGATTTAGATGCACTGCCCGTAAAAAAGAACCAGGAAAAAACAATAACTACAGGTGCTTCCATTAATATCCATCCAAGTCGATTGTTTATTTTTGGCCCCCATGAGCTTGATGTATGCCTACCATATGGAACAATAACCTTTAATAAAACAGGAAACATAATTATTGCCAAGAATATCCAAATATATAGTGATGTAAAATAAAGTTGATCTGAAATCATAATTAAAAATAACTGTTTTCTTTGAACCAATGATAAGTATCGGTTAATGTTTCATGTAATGATCTTGGATTAAAACCAAGCTCTTCTTTGGCCTTTTCAGATGATATTAAACGATTCCCCGACTGAAGAATTGATAAAGATTCATTTGTATAAAGTGGTTTGGTATTGGTTATTTTGGCATAAGCATACAAAAATGGAATACCAATTTTGGCTAACCAAAGTGGTAATACTGTAATTGTCTTATGTTTATCACTAACTTTAATTAGTAAATCGGCAAAATCTTTTATTGTAAGCCAACTTCCAGATAGTATATAACGGTTTCCACCTACTCCGTTTTTAATGGCAGATATTGATGCATCTACAATATCCCGAACATCTACCCAATCATATCCTCCTGGTACAACACCAGGGAGTTTACCGTTATAGGCCATTATAATAAATTCTCCCATAAGCGAAGGACCATAGTCCTCAGGGCCAATTATTGAGGTTGGATTTATTATAATCACATCAAAGTCGTTACTTTGCTGACCTAGTACCCATTTATCAGCAATAGCTTTTGTCCTCTCATATGGAATTATTGAATCTATTGCTACCTCTCTTGACTCATCCATGGGTAAATTCAAAGGTTCGTGAACCAATGCATGTATTGAGCTAAAGTGAATTAGTTTTTTTACTCCTAACTGTTTCGCTATGTTTACTAGGTTTTTTGTTCCTTCTACATTGGTAGAAAATACTTTACTTCTATTTTCAGATCCAATGGAGATAATTGCAGCAAGATGAAAAATCACTTCCAACCCTTTACAAAATTCCTTAAGTGATTCTGGATCAAGAACATTTCCATAAACCTTTTCAATGTCACTGTTAAAAAATTCATTTTTGTTTTTGTAGTTTAATATCCTAACATTGTGACCAAGTAGGATTAGTTTTTTTACAAGGTTTACTCCCACATGCCCTGTGGCTCCGGTAACACCAATTTTCATCCAATAGTTTTTAATTGGTCAAAGATATTAAAACCAAACCCACCAAGAAATTAATCAAGAATAATATTTATAAACATATCAAATACTAGTACATGGGTAGAAACAGAACTGTACAGAAATGTTCCGGAGCAGATAATTCAAAGATAGAACTACTATTATATATCTTTTAACAAGATAACTTTTTTAAGCAATATCCTAAAAGTGGTGCCTTGTCCAATGGTAGAGCTTTTAACAAATAGCTTTCCCTTATGATAATCGCAAATTATTCTTTTTGACAATGATAAACCTAAACCCCATCCACGTTTTTTACTTGTATAACCTGGGTTAAATATTGCCTTTTGTTCAGTTGTTGAAATACCTTTTCCTGTGTCGCTAATATCAATAGCTACATATTTGCTTTCCTCATACAGATCAATTGTAATTTTACCATTACCAACCATTGCATCAATTGCATTCTTACACAGATTTTCAATAACCCAGCTAAAAAGAGCAGGGTTTACAGGAATATTCAACTCATTCTTTTCATTGAAATTAAGTTGGTATTTAACTTTTTTCGAAGTTCTGGGTTTTAAATATGCAATACTGTCTATTAGTATTTTAATAATATCTTCATTATCAAGTGAGGGAGTTGATCCAATTTTAGAAAATCGCTCTGTAATCATATTAAGACGAACAACATCCTTTTCAATTTCTGTAGTGGCTTGTTTTACATTGGTTTCATCAATCTTGATCAACTCAAGCCATGCCATTATGGAGGAAAGTGGAGTTCCAATTTGATGTGCAGTTTCACGAGCCATCCCGGCCCAAACTCTATTTTGTTCGGATTTTCGGGCAAAACTAAAAAGTAAGTATGCGATTGCTGCAAATACTGCAATAATTAATATTTGTGTTAATGGGAAGTATTTAATTATTGTTAATAACTCCGAATCCTGATAATAGATATAAGATGATCCCTGGTCACCAAAATTTACTTTAATGGGGCGATTTTCGTCCGCCATTTCATCAAGTTTATCTTCTACATATGTAGAATCACTCATCTTAGCTTTATCAAGGTTTCCAAACTTCAAAACATGAGTGTGGGTACTATCGGTTATTATTACCGGAACACTAGATGAGTTTAAAGCAACTTCCGACATAAACGAAGCAACATAATTACTCAACACATCCTTTAACTCAGTAAAAAACCTCGAATCCTTATAGTACAAATAACGATTACGATTTGGTAAATATTGGTAAACTATTGGTTCATAAACTGTAAACTCTTCTTTAATTTTACCAGACAGGCGTAATATTGTATCTATTTTAAAATCAATATTCTTTGAATCCAATATCCATCCTTTATCATCAGTAATTATAAGAGGTATTGTATTGTTATCCCTAATTATATCCAAATAAAAATCATATTCCATCTGATCTTCATCCAGTAATTGAGTATAAACGTTAGCCAATAACTCAACTCGCTTCCGTTCTTGTTCTTGGAGCTGTCCAAAAAAAGACTCAGTATATCTGACAAGCCTGGCTTTACGCTGAACTGCATCGGCCCATAATCTAACATTTTTACGTTCTTCTGCAGCAAATTTCCTTACAATTAAACTTGTGTAAAATAATGATAATCCTATTATTAATAAGCCCAGAACAGAAAGAGCAATCTTCCAAATCCTTTTGCGAGTATATATATCCATCAATAGTTTATATTACGATGCTTTCACTAAACAAAAGTATAACTTATTATCAACTACATTATTGTCAATGTACAAAAATGGAAATTTCGATCGATCTTAAAAAAATATCAATATTCTCCGAAATCAGTTTTAATAGTTGCATTAAATAAAATATATGGTCGTTTTCGCACACATATTGTAAACCTCCCGAACACTTTAAACCTTGTCTAATTTTACTAACAACACATAATCAATAACATACAATCAATGGCATAATTATGGCTAATAGCTGTTAGTTTTATCGATAAATCTACTGCACAAAATGATTAATCTTAAAAATATAAATAAAACCTATTATACAGGCAAAACAAGCTTACATGTTTTAAAGGGAATTGATCTTGACATAAATCAAGGTGAGCTAGTTTCAATTATGGGATCATCCGGATCAGGTAAATCCACCCTGTTGAATATAATTGGCATGTTGGATAATTATGACCAAGGCTCGTTCAATCTGAACGGAGAAATAATTAAAAATCTAAACGAGAAAAAAGCTGCGTTTTATCGCAACAAGTTCATTGGATTTGTATTTCAATCTTTCAATCTAATTTCATTTAAAAACGCAATGGAGAATGTGGCATTGCCACTATATTACCAGAAGGTTAGCCGTAAGAAAAGGAATAAACTAGCCATGGATTATCTTGACAGAATGGGTCTTGCCGACTGGGCTCATCATCTGCCAAATGAGCTTTCAGGTGGTCAAAAACAAAGACTTGCAATTGCTCGTGCACTAATATCAAACCCAAAAGTAATTCTGGCTGATGAACCCACAGGAGCATTAGATTCGGCCACTTCCATTGAAGTAATGAAGTTATTCAAAGAGATAAACAAAACAGGAATTACTATTCTTATTGTAACTCATGAAAGAGAAATAGCTGCTGAAACCGATAGAATAATCAAATTGAAAGATGGTTTAATTGATACTATAGTGGAGAATGGTCAAAGAAAAGAATGGCTAGCATCTCAACAAATGGCATAAACAGATTAAGTATGTTTGATATTGACAAATGGCAAGAAATATTTAACACCATAAGTAAGAATAAACTTAGAACCTTACTTACCGGTTTTAGTGTAGCGTGGGGTATTTTCATGCTTGTTGTATTGCTTGGATCTGGTTATGGACTTGAAAATGGCGTAAAAAAAGAATTCGAGGGTGATGCTGTAAATTATATTACCATAAACTCAGGTGTTACATCCAAAGCATACAAGGGAATGAAACCTGGAAGACGAGTTGAATTTAGCAATGAAGATCATGACATGCTAAAAGGCATGGAAAATGTTGATCACAGCTCAACACGTACTGCAATTTTTGGCAGTAACTTACTTTCTTATAAAAACGAATATGGAACCTTTGATATTTTCGCCATAACACCCGAATACAAATATGTTGAATCATTAACAATGATTGATGGCAGGTTCCTTAATCAAAATGATTTACAAGAATATCGTAAGGTAGTTGCACTTGGAAGGCTGGTTTATGAAGCGCTTTTTAAAGGAGGAACTCCGGGGGTAAATGAATACATAAAGGTTAATGGTGTGCCATTTAAAGTCATAGGTATTTTCAATGATCCGGGATCTGACAGAGATTTAAACAGGGTTTATATTCCGATTTCCACAGCACAGCGTGTTTTTAATATGGGTGACTATATTAGATCGGTTCATTTCAATCTTGAAGGTGGATCAGTGCCTGAAAGCATGCAAGTAATTGAAGAAGCCAAAACAAAACTATCTGCAAAACACAAGTTCGATCCCGAAGATAGACGTGCTATTTTTGTTTTTAATAGTATTGAAAATTATCAACAATTTATGAGCTTATTTGCAGGAATAAGATTGTTTATATGGATCATTGGTGCAGGTACAATCATTTCAGGTATTGTTGGTGTTAGCAATATAATGATGATTGTTGTAAAAGAGCGCACCAAAGAAATAGGAATTAGGAAAGCACTTGGAGCAACACCATTTTCCATAGTAAGCCTAATTCTACAAGAATCGATCTTAATTACTGCAGTTGCAGGATATATTGGATTAGTAGTTGGTGTTGGATTACTCGAGCTTGTTTCAACATATCTTCCATCTGTTGATTATTTTGCCAATCCGGAAATAAATATGAATGTTGCTCTTACAGCTACTGCACTACTGGTTATTTCTGGTGCCATAGCAGGATATGTTCCTGCCAGAAAAGCAGCATCAGTAAAACCAGTAATTGCTTTGCGAGATGAATAAACTAGTATTATGTTTTTATTAGATAAAGATAAATGGACCGAAATATTACATGCTCTTAGTAATAACAAACTAAGAACCTTTTTTACCGCATTTGGGGTTTTTTGGGGGATATTTATGCTTGTTATTATGCTAGGTTCGGGTAAGGGATTAAAAAATGGTGTTAACCAAGGTATGGGAGACATGGCTAACAACGCATTATTTATGTGGACAATGCCTACATCTCAGCCATACAAAGGATTTCCAAGAGGCAGGAGATATCGGTTTAGAAACGATGACACAAAAGCATTACGTGATAATTTACCCGAATTAGAACATATTGCTCCTCGTCTTCAGGTATTTAGTGCACAAGGTGATAACAATGTTGTTAGAGGTGAACGTACTGCTGCCTATACCATTCAGGGTGATTATCCTGATATAAATAAAATAGATCCTGTTAATATTCATGCTGGTAGGTTTATAAACTACAACGACATTGATGATAAACGCAAGGTTGTTGTAATAGGTACAAGAGTGAAAGACGAGATGTTCAAAGCCGATGAAGACCCAATTGGAGAATATCTAAGAATTAGAGGGGTGTATTTTAGAGTTGTAGGAGTTTATTCGTCCAAGAAAAATGATCAACAAGCCGAACGTGAAAACCAGCAAATATTTATGCCTTTCACAACTCTTCAGCAAACTTACAACATGGGTGATATGGTTGGGTATTATTCAATGACTTCATATAAAGATATCCCAGCTTCGGTAGCTCTTGAAAAAGCAAAAAAAATTGTAAAAGAACGACACTCGATTGCCCCTGATGATGATAGAGCGGTTGGTTCCTTTAATGTTGAAACAGAATTTCAGAAAATGGAAAACCTGTTCACAGGCATAAATGGATTAATATGGATTGTTGGCATTGGAACTTTGTTAGCCGGAGTAATTGGAGTAAGCAATATCATGCTAATTGTAGTAAAAGAGCGAACCAAAGAAATTGGCATACAACGTGCCATAGGAGCAACTCCTTTGGCAATACAAAGTCAAATCGTTCTTGAATCGGTATTTTTAACCGCTATGGCTGGATATATTGGATTAGTGTTGGGAGTTGGGATACTTGAATTAATAAATTATTTACTTATTGAATTTGGTGCTTCAACGGATATGTTTGCACGACCCGAAGTAGATTTTGATAAAGCAATTGTAGCATTAATTATTCTTATTATTTCCGGTGCTTTTGCAGGATTAATTCCTGCCAGACGCGCCACACAAATAAAGCCAATTGATGCATTACGAGATGAGTAAACTAAAGATAAGAGATTAACTTTAAAAGAATTAATAAAATTAAGAGATGAAAACATTTTTCAAAGTACTAATAGGATTGATTATAGTTGGAGCCATTGGCTATACAATGTATTTCCTATATCAGAAATCACAAGTTGAACCTATTGTTTACGAAACGGATTCACCTGTAGTTATAGATATTATAAAAAAAACAACTGCAACCGGATCAGTTGTTCCTAGGAAAGAAATTGAGATTAAACCAGTTGTGTCAGGAATAATTGATGAGCTTTATGTGGTTGAAGGAGATATGGTTAAAAAAGGCGATTTGATTGCCAAAATCCGCATTATCCCAAATATGATAAGCGTTAATAATGCAAAATCAAGAATTGAAGTAGCCAAAATAAATCTCAAAGAAAGTAAAACAAATTATGATCGTCAACTAAGCCTACTTGAAAAAGGTGTTATTGCCAAAGCCGATTTTGAGTCGTACGAAACAGGATATAAAAATGCTTTGGAAGAATTGGAAACAGCCCAAGAAACTCTTGAGTTAATTCAGGAAGGGCAAACGAAAAATTCAGGAGGTAAAACCAATACACTTGTTAGATCTCAGATTGACGGCATGATTCTGGATATTCCTGTTGAAATTGGTTACCAGGTAATTGAGGCTAATAATTTTAACGCAGGAACAACCATTGCAAATATTGCTGATATGGGGAAAATGGTTTTCGAAGGCAATATTGATGAAACTGAGGTTGGTAAAATTAAAGAAGGTATGCCACTGATATTAATAATTGGTGCAATAGAGGATATTAAATTTGATGCACTACTTGAGCACATTAGTCCCAAGGGAGTTGAAGTAAATGGAGCAGTTCAGTTTGAAATAAAAGCCGATGTACAATTAAAATCTGATCAGTTTATTAGATCGGGATATAGCGCCAATGCTAATATTGTACTGGATAAGGCGGATAGCGTACTTGCAATTTCAGAAAGTCTTTTGCAATTTGAGAACGATACTGTTTTCGTTGAAGTTGAGACCTCGCCTCAAGTGTTTGAGAAAAGATATATTAAAACAGGACTGTCGGATGGTATAAATATAGAAGTAGTTGATGGTCTATCAAAGGAAGATAAGATTAAGAAACAACAATAAATCAGCAATTAGTTAGTAACCAGTGATATTATTTTCAGTTAGTTAATTTTTTCTTTACAAAACCTGTCAGCTTGAAATAGTTGACAGGTTTTTTCATTAATTATTGTTTTCATCTTTGGTATTTAGAGATAGTGTAATAAAGTAAACATCCCTTTGTATATATTTGCAGCATCGAACAAATCTTAAAATTTCTTGTTATGAATAAACCTTTACTCATCGTTTTATCCCTTATCCTCTCAATTTCATTATCTAGTTGTGAACAACAAGGGAAAAAGTCTGACAAAGATGAAACAACAGAAAAGCCATACCAAATGAGAAAGTATGCCAAAGTTAAGCTTACTGCTGATATTAAGCACCTGAGCGATAATCAGAAAAACATGCTTAAATTACTTTTTGAAGCTGCAAAATTAATGGATGAAATTTTCTGGATAGAAAATGTAGAAGAAAAAGATGCATTCCTTCTGGGCATAGATAATGAAAAAGATAAACAATATGCCTTAATAAATTATGGGCCATGGGATGAATTAAATAATCTTGAACCATTTATTAAGGGTTATGGAGCAAAACCAGCTGGTGCGCAATTTTATCCACTAAATATGACAGTTGAGGAGTTTGAAAAATTTGAAGATCCAAACAAAACAAGTCTTTATACATTAATTAGGAGAAACAATAAAACAGGTAAACTTGAAACTGTATGGTATCATGAGGGCTTTAAAGAAAGAACCCAAAAGGCAGCATCCTTGCTTGAACAAGCTTCTGAGATGGCGGAAGACCAGGGGTTTAAAAACTATTTAAACCTCAGAGCTCAAGCTCTCCTTACTGATGATTATTATGCAAGTGATATGGCTTGGTTGGATATGAAAGACAACCTAATTGATATGGTTGTTGGACCAATTGAAAACTACACAGATGGATTATTTGGTTACAAAGCTGCACACGAAGCATTTATACTAATAAAAGATGTTGAGTGGAGTAACAAACTAGCCAAGTATGCAAAGTACTTACCTGAGCTCCAAAAAGAATTGCCAGTTGATCAGGCATATAAAAATGAAGTTCCGGGTTCAGATGCTCAATTAAATGCCTATGACGTTATTTATTATGCTGGCGATTGTAATATGGCAGGAAAAACTATCGCAATTAACCTTCCAAATGACGAACGTGTACAATTGGAAAAAGGGACACGTAAACTTCAGTTAAAAAATGCCATGCAGGCAAAATTTGATAAAATATTAGTACCTATTTCTGAAGTATTAATAAGTGAAGATCAACGTAAACACATTACATTCGATGCTTTCTTTTCAAACACAATGTTTCACGAAGTTGCACATGGCATGGGTATTAAGAACACAATAAATGGAAACGGACCTGTTAGAAAAGCATTAAAAGAAAAGTACTCAGCAATAGAAGAAGGAAAAGCTGATATCCTTGGTTTATTTTTAGTTACAAAGCTTAATGAGATGGGTGTTTTTACCGAAACAGATTTAATGGATAACTATGTTACATTTATGGCCGGTATTTTTCGTTCAGTAAGGTTTGGAGCATCAAGTGCACATGGAATGGCTAATATGTTGCGATTTAAATATTTTTTAGAAGAAGGTGCTTTTACACGTAGCGAAGAAGGTACATACTCTATTGATTTCGAGAAAATGAAAGAGGCTTCCAATGAATTAACTAAACGAATCTTAGTTCTTCAGGGTGATGGTAATTATACTGAAGCTAAGGAATGGATTGAAGCTGATGGCAATATAAGTCCGCAATTGCAAAAAGATCTTGACCGTGTTAACGCTCTTGGCATTCCTTCTGATATATATTTTGAACAAGGACCAAGCGTTGTAGGTTTAAACTAATAACTGTCCGATATCTATATTACAGTGTTCATTTTTGAACGATTATGAGAGCTAACACATGACACTTTCATCATACGTTACTGTACTATTGACTCTTATACATAGTGGTACAATTTATGATGAATTGCTTTTTTTTAAATAAATTCAATAAATATTAGTGAAAATTCTGCATACATTTAAACTAAATGGCAGATAAAAATTAATCAAATGAAAAAAATATCTTATCTAATTACTTTTGTATTACTATTTGGTGGTATTCAAGTAAAAGCCGATGAAGGCATGTGGCTTCCAATTTTTCTTGAAAGACTTAACTATGTTGACATGCAAAAAATGGGGTTGAAATTAACTCCAAAAGAAATCTACAGTGTTAATAATGGTAGTTTAAAGGATGCTATTGTTGGGTTATCAGATGGACCTACACCACAAGGGTTCTTTTGCACAGGAGAAATTGTTTCAAACCAGGGCTTAATGTTTACAAATCATCATTGTGGGTTTGGAAATATACAAGAACATAGTACAGTTGAACATGATTATCTTGCAGATGGATTTTGGGCCATGAGTAAAGATGAGGAATTACCAAACGAGGGTCTATCAGCTTCAATACTATATCGCATGGAAGATGTTACTGATAGTATTATTCCAAATTTAAGCGATACTCTTGATGGTCAAGCACGTAGTGCTGCCATTAAAGAAATTACATCACGGCTAAAAAAGAATGCTTCTGAAGATGGTAAATATAATGTTGTAATTAAAAGTTTCTTTAGCGGTAATGAATATTACATGTTTGTTTATGAAGTATTTACAGATGTAAGACTTGTTGGTGCCCCCCCCTCTTCAATTGGTAAATTTGGAGGTGATACTGACAACTGGATGTGGCCACGCCATACCGGAGACTTTAGTATCTTCAGGATATATACAGCTCCTGATGGAAGTCCAGCAGAATATTCAGAAGAGAATATTCCTTTGGTACCTAAACATCATCTTCCAATTAATCTTGATCCGATAAAAGCGAATGACTTTTCAATGATTTGGGGATTTCCAGGAGGAACTGAACGTAATTTAACATCTTCAGGAATCGAGTTTAAGGTCAATAGTTTTTATCCTCCAATTATTGAGGTTTTTGGTAAAAAACTTGAGGTATGGAAAGAGCACATGAGTAACGATAAAGAGGTAAAAATTAAATATGCTTCAAAAGCTGCGGGAACTGCAAATGCTTGGAAATTATTTATTGGACAAATGAAAGGCATTAAAGATCTTAATTTATATAATAATAAAAAAGCTTTTGAAGATGAGTTCCAGATATGGGCTGAAAAAGATGATACAAGAAATAACAAATATGGGGATGTACTTGAAATAATCAATCAATCAAACAAAGATAAAGCCGAGGGATATTCTACTCTAATTTTTGCAAGTTTATCAGGAATGGGTGGAGCTGAACTCGTAGGTTACGCCAGTGATTTTTCTGCATTAAATTCATTTATGGAAGGTTATAAAGAAGAAAAGGACAAAAAAAAGAAAGAGAAAAAGCAAAAGCAAATCGACAAAGAGATTTCTAAGCTTAAAGAAGGCATATCCGAACATTTTGAGAACTATGATATGACAACAGATGAGGAAGTATTTGCTGCTTTAACAAAGTTGTTTATTGAAAATATACCAGAGGATATGCATCCAGAGCTACTAACTAAACTTTTAAAAAAGTATAAAGGTAATTATGAAGAAATAGCTAGGTATGTTTTTAATAAATCAAACTTCTCAACAGAAGCAAAGGTTGAAGCATTCCTTGAAAAACCATCCTTAAAAACTCTTGATAAAGATCCTGCTTTTATTCTTGCTACTGAATATAGGTCGTCATTAATGGCTGCATCTTCAAAAGTGAAAAGAGGTGGTGATGAAGTTAGCACTGCAAATCGATTATTTGTAGAAGGTATACGTGAAATGCAACCCGATAAAAAGTTTTATCCAGATGCGAATTCTACATTAAGATTTAGTTATGGAGAAGTACTCGATTACTATCCTAAAGACGCTGTACATTTCGATTATGTAACACATTTAAGTGGTGTTATCGACAAAGAAGATCCTGATAATGATGAATTCATTGTTTCTGAGAAGCTTATTGAACTTTATAATGATAAGGATTACGGACCATATGGTCAGGATGGTAAAATGATCGTTTGTTATCTATCCAATAATGATATCACAGGAGGTAACTCAGGATCACCAGTTATGAATGGAAATGGTGAACTTAAGGGAATTGCATTTGATGGAAACTGGGAAGCCATGAGTAGTGACATTGCTTTTGCACCAAAATTACAACGGACAATTGTTGTTGATATTCATTACGTACTTTTTATAATGGATAAATTTGCTGGAGCAAAACACCTTGTGGATGAGTTAACTATTGTGGTTACTCCTCCAGCTCCAACACCAGTTTCTATGGTTGAAGAATCTGAAGTGATTACAAATTAATATTCAGATTAATAAAATACAAAAAGCCGTTATTAATAATTTCATAACGGCTTTTTGTATTACAGCAATAGTTACACAGGACTTAAACATTAACTTATTTCGTAGTTACATTAGTATCAAACTTAAATCCTTTGTTAAGTGTAAATCCTACCTTATACCTAAACCAATCCTGAGAAAAGTCATTACTCATAATCTTTAAATCTGATGTTTTAAGGTTTCTTAAAAATGACTTCTTTGTTTTATCTGGATTATCTCCAATTACTAGTATTTGATATCCTGGGGTAAAAACTTTTGAAAAAGACCCTGACTCACAAACAACTGGCATATTACCAACTAAAATCTTGATGAGGTCATTTTTCGCAAATTCCAGGTTCTCATCCGTACATTGAATAAAATATACAGTTTTAGCTCCGGCAAACAGCATTCGCGAACTGTCTTTTCTCGTCCCTAACCCATGTTCTCGGTATATACTATATTTCTGATTCTTAACAATTAACTCCTGACCCTTTCCCACTAGATGAAAATGAGGAGATATTTTCAATCCTATTACCTCACTTTTTTCTGACAGCTGTTTAATAATATGACAGGCTATTGTTGTTTTACCAGAATTTCTCCCTGAGCCTGTAATTAATATAACATTGTTATATTGACGCTTATACATGATCCTAAATTATAATTAATTTTATGCTAGCAAGTAATAGTACAAAAGCCAATAGATACCTAAGCCTTATCAATGAAAATTTGAAACTTCCGCTATAAGCTCCTAATATACCTCCCAATAGTGCAACGACTATCCATGTTATTAATTGGGGGCTTATACTTATGCTAGTGGTAAATAATCCAATAATTCCTGCTGTTGAATTAAGAAAAATAAATATTGCTGAAATTGCTGCTGTTTCTTTCACATTTGCCCAACCAAGTAACAATAATAATGGACTTAAAATAATTCCACCACCAATGCCAATTAATCCTGAGAAAAAACCAAGAATTGATCCAATAATTATTGCTAGTACAAAGTTAAAGGGTATTGCTTCTTCATTCGATTTTGGAGTGTAAACCATTCTGGCGACAGCAATTATAAGAAACACTCCAAGAGTATACTTAAATACCTGTGGATCAATGCTTATTCTGGCTCCTAAAAATGCCATTGGAATCGAACCAATGACAAAAGGGATTAATATTTTACCTTTAAAAAATCCTCCCCGATAGTAAGCGTAAAATGATACTCCCGCTACAAAAAGATTAAGTGTTAAGGCGGATGCTCTCATGAATATAGTAGACACTCCAAATAATGCCATTAATGCTAAATAACCACTGGCTCCTCCATGACCAACCGAGGAATACATAAATGCAACTACAAAAAGTGCGATTAAAAACAGATAATTGAGTTCCATAAATACTATATATGCAAACTCCCAACGGATGGTAATATCAGGTTAACAATTATCAACAATTGTTATAAACCTCCTTTCCAAATCATCCTGCAATTGCAGAAATCGGGAGGATGATTGGTTTCCCTGTCATCCCATCGGTATTTCATCCATGTGATTACTCATTTAGGAGAAATACTCGGAGTTTATTTTTAATAAATTCAACTATAAATCTGATACAAAAATAATTGATTTATATATGGCAAAAGCTATATATAATAAATTAACATCTATTAATATTCATTATACATAGTATATCAAACACTCAACTTAGTTTCTGTGATTTACTAATTCTTCTTACTGGCCTTTGCAAGTGGGTTAAAATCCAAACACAACTGAATCCAGTATTCAAGATCCTTTTCCATATCAACACCTTCGGGTTCAATAAAAACATAACCTTTAATCGGCCTTCCCGTAAAACTCATTTCTTTACAACCTGTTTGTTTTAAAGCTTCATCATATGCTTTAGGACCAATGCGAGCCATCATATTGTTTTTTACAACGCCAATACACATTTTTCCATCTACCATATAAGTAAGACCACCCATCATCTTTTTTACACTAAAAGTTATCCTCTTTTTATTAAGAATGTTAAGAATACGCTCGGCCAGAAATTCATCGTATGCCATATGAAATCAAATATGAAAATTATGTAATACACTTATTATGCTGAAACAACAATAGGAGCTAGTTTCCTACGTTTCTCAATTTCCATATAAAGGATATGCAAAGCTTGCTTACTTGCCTCAAGGTCACTAATTATCTTTGTCTTAGTATCTTCAAACTTATCTTTCATTTCATCAAACAAACCTGAATAATAGTTGACACCTTCCTTAAGATTATTGGCAAATGTTAATAAGTATTTCTCTTGTTTAGTGGTTCTGGTAGCTCTCGTTTCGTCTATTTTATTCTTTAGATAATCTATATAAATACTAAGTTCTTTGATAAACATATTTGGTCGATCGGACCGTGATATAATATTTGCTCTTCCATATATATGGTCGATCATTTCTTTCAAACTTTTAATTTTTGAAAAATATGCCATATTTGGTCCTGGACAAACAGAAACCCCTTCACCCTCAACCTTTGTATCCAATTTATTTATTAGAAGAGTAGATGTACTTAAACCAACACAAATACATGATTTATCAACAATTTTATTATAACCATCACGATGTTCTTCCACAGATAAGCCTTTGGCATCCAACTCTTTTATCTTCAACCTTTGATATCGATAAGAAGCAGTACAGATAGGTTTTTCAGTGAATTCAGTATTTGATGAAAGGAATTTTTTTGGGCACAAACTACCAGGTTTTCCCTTTTCCACTAAAGCAAGTTTTTCAATATCCTTTGTATTCCCACGAAGACTATTAAATGGAACACCCAACGGAGAGATATTACTTAAATAAAGATCATCTTCTGATGATTCAGCCAATTCATTAAGTGTATAATCATCAACGTTTGAAACTTCTGGAACAAGTAAAAACGGGCTACCCCAACCTACGGAGTCCAATCCATAATGATCAATTAAAAACTGATGTTCTTCGGCAGTTCCAACACCACCTTGTGCAGTAATCTTTAGTGGTAATACATTAGATGGAATGATTTTGTCTTTTTTGCCCAAAGCCCCAATCAATATTTCATGAATTGAATTAGTTAGATTTGTTCTGTTTTCCTTAAACTCTGATAATATTGGCCCCATTAAAAAACCATCAGTAGCAAAAGCATGGCCACCACAATTAAGGCCCGATTCAATTCTATATTCGCTAACCCATAAACCCTTTTTTGCAAAGAATTTTCCTTGAATTAGAGCGGATCTATAATCGCTAACTTTTAAGATTATCTTTTTCTTGATATCACCATTCTTATCAGGATAAAAATCATCAAAGCTTTCCATATAGGAGTATAGCCTAGGGCTCATACCGGCTGAAATAACAACCGATGAGTTTAAATCACTGGTTGCAAAACCTCGTAAAGCAGCATGTGCATCATTAAACTCTATGGGTAATTTTTCACCATTTACATAGTTATCCTTATCAATCTTTGTCATGATGTTAACATCAATACTCCCCATTGACAGATTTTTATTAAGCCATGTTTTAATTTCGTTAACATTAAAATACTTCTCAGTTAGTGCCTCAAACTCGCTTTTAAGCTCTGAGCCGTCAGGTAACATACTAAGATATTCTTTTATTTCATGACTTTTCTCAATGGTTGCATTCTTAAACTCATCAAATTTTTTTTCGGCCTGATCATTTAGCATATTCAAATATGAAGTAATCCTTTTGGCACGAAAATCCTCGAATTTTTCAGTTATCTCTTGATATGGTAATTCAAATTTTTCACTGTACATCTTCCTAAGCTTCTCAAGAAGAATATCATCAACTAAAGAAATAACAGAATCTATTCCAAGATGGCTAACTTTTAAAGGTGTATCCACTGTAAATCCAATTCCCATAACGGGTATATGAAACGAATGTCTTTTGCTCATTTTTCAGTTTATTAGTCTAGGAAATCTCTAATATTTAACTAATTACAATATTAATCGATAAAATAATACTATCGCATTATCTATTACTAATCTACAAAGATACAACAATTATGTACCCTAAAGTGTTATAGTTTCACAATTAATGGAAGATTGTGTATTTATAGTTGGTTTTGAATTAGCTTACTATTTCTTAATGCTAACAAGAAAAGAACCAACTGCAGCCCAATATTCATCACCCCCTTGTTGTGATTTCCAAAGAGCTCTAGATCCATGATGTCCCCCACCTTCTGGCACGAAAATTATCTGGTTTTCATTCAGCTTAACATACTTAAAAAGTTCAGTAACTCCTTCAGCTTCTCTTTTTGACGAAGTAACAAACATGGGTTTCTCAAAACCAACTAATTTATCCATTGACGATCCTTTATACTCAGATAAATAATTACCCGGACTGAATGACACAACTGCCATTACTTTTTCATTCTCAGATGCCAGATACAATGCTAAAGTTGATGAATAAGAACTTCCCCACAGAATTATAGGCTTTTCATATCGTTCAGCAGAATAGTTAATAGCAGCTATAATATCCTGCTCTGCATCAATGTAATTGGTTTCTTTTCCAAGTTTTACTGCCCTATTGTATGTATTGTTTACCATATTGGCTATGGGGCCACCAGACCTCTGATCGATGGCAATACAATTATAGCCCATCCTGTTCAATTCCTGTGCAATCCCCTCATATTCAAATTTATTGAACCTAGCCTGATGACATAGTAGTATCACTGGTGAATCTTTGCTAATCTCATAAATATTTGCACTTATGATTAGGCTATCCAACGAAGCAAACTCAACCTGCAGTTTATCTTCATTTGATAATTCATTATCCACAATGCGATTCCCACCTGGATCATTCTGCTTACAGCCAAATAAAATAATTGCATAAATTAAGATTAAAAATACATTATATTGTTTCATATTAACTATTTCAGTAGATAATCAAATTTCACTATTTCTTTAATACCATATCTATATGATGTTTGCTGATGATTTAGATAATTTCGACACTAAAAAGGTGTTAAATGACCTGAATAACAAACAATACCAGCCGAAGTAAATACACCTTCAATTCTACTAATCTCCTCTTTGGATATAGTTATCGTATGATCCATTTCATAGTCAAGTCCAAGCAATGTATACTTTTCTCTTCCAAGATGATGTAAAGGTAATATGTTCACTTCTTCAATATTATTCTTCATGAAAAAATTAAGATAACCAGAAATGGCTTCATCTGTATTGTTATAACCTGGAATAACTGGAATTCTAACAACAATTTTTCCCAAGAACTCAGCTTTTAGCCTCTGAATATTTGATACTATCTTCATGTTACCTGATCCGGTTTTAGCCTTATGTTCAGCAGAGTCAGGATGTTTGAAGTCAATAAATATCCAATCAACAAAAGGTAATACCCTACTAAAATTACTCCAGGGCAAATTACCACATGTTTCGATGGCAGTATGTATGTATGAATTATGACATTTCCGTAGAAATTCGTCCACAAAATCAATCTGCAACAGTGGCTCACCCCCCGATAGGGTAACTCCACCATCCTTACCCCAATATTGTCTATCACGATTTACAATTTTTATCAAATCTGTTACACACATCTCTTTTGCGCTTTTACTTAGCGCTTTTGTATAACAGTTATTAATACATGAATACGAAGTGCAACTATCACAAATTCTTCTATCGATAATTAGTTTTTTGTTTTCAATAGTTATTGCGCTAAAATTACAATCTGCAATGCAATTTCCATCTAAACGACAATTATCAACTCTGTAAAGTAGCTCTGGTTTCTTGCTAATACCTTCGGGGTTTGAACACCAGTTACAATTGAGAGTACAACCCTGCATAAATACTAGTGTACGACATCCGGGTCCATCATGAACCGACATCCCCTGAATATCAAAAATATATGCTTTGGGCTCCACTTTAGTTCAAATGAAATTCAGCACATGTACTTGCATTCATTTGAGGATATGCATCGTATTTTTTCATGCAAATTCCCATGTTTTCAGCTGTTAATTCGAAATTTGAACAATACTCACACCTAGGTGCCAATTTAAAGTTTTCGCATGCATCATCATCCGCATTAATATTGCTCTTATCTCTTTTACATATTCCCTTAAAAGCATCCACAGGAAGGTAATATATGCAATCCTTATGTTTCATGTGATATATTTATTTGGTTTATTATTAGGATATAATAACTATTATCAAACTAAATCTCTTCGTATTCTGTTCTGGCAATAACCTCGTCTTGAATTTGCTTTCCAAGTTCAACCCAATATTGGGTAAACCCAGCCACACGAACCATTAAACCTCTATATTTTTCTGGATTATTTTGTGCATCTTTCAGCATCCTCGAATCAACTATATTGAACTGGGCATGGAAAGCTCCTTTTCTAAGGTATGCTTTAATCATTTCAAGAAATTTTTTCGAACCTTCTCTACCAGAAACTACTGATGGATGGATCTTCATATTCAATTGTGAGTTTTGAGATAGTGCATGATTATAACATGTTGCTGAGTTGAATAATGCATATGGCCCGTTTCTATCAGTTCCTGGATATGCCGATACTGATCCATCAGAGAATGTGGTTCCACTTAACCTACCATCAGGTGTAGCAAGTGTAACAGCTCCCATAGGTGCATGGGTTGATACAGATATTTGACAAGAATACATTGGTTCATCATAAAGTGACTTATAGTTTTCACACATACTACTAAACCAATGTTGCCAATCTCTAAAAATATTATCCACGAAGCTATCATCATTACCATATTTTGGAGCATCCAAACATTGGGTATGTATTTTTAGCCAATCTTCATATGTATCTTTTTTCTTTTGCTCAATTAAGCTATATGAGCCTATTTCTTGTGCCGTTAGATATCCAAAATTAGCATCGATGGCTTCCTTTAGTTTATCAATCGAGAAATTATTCTCCAGATATACATTTTTCTTTAATGACGCCAGTGAATTCGCCAGATTTACACCACCACATATCTCCACATTAAAGGTTCGGTTATAACGACATCCCTTATTACTAATATCTTTTCCAACATCAAGACAATCAGGCTTTAACATGCTGTTTACTATGGAAGGTGAAACCTTTCCCCAAATGTCGTGTTGAATGTTATTTGTTAGAGTTAGAACCTCCACTGTGAGGCTAAAATAATCCTTAAAAACCTGCCAAAGTTCATCATATGAGGTCAACTTTTTGTTATGAGGAGGATAAACCATGCGACCAGTTCGTTTGTCGATTCCATTATAAAGAACTGCCTCAAGAACTTTTGGCAAGGAGATAAAATGAACTCCAACACTTGTTGCTGGTGCAGACCCTCCTGGAATATAATGTGTTTCTCCATTAAACTCCAATGGCATCCAGCTTCCGGCTGATGTTTCCAAACATCCTCCAATTGACCATGCTCTTGCTTCTTCAAGTTGCATTCCTTCTTTTCGGAAGTTTTCGAGCAAAAACTCTATTGCAACTCTATTATTTACCCATGCCGGATAACCTGTTCCTATTTTAGTTGTTTCAATTCCCTTTAGCAAAAATTCTTCGGGTAATTTTTCATCGTATAAGAGTGATAAAGTTGGCTGAGGAGTATCGCAGGTCATTGATGACTCTAGTATATGCATTTCTAAATCATTAGCAGCACTTTCATCATCTTTATTTAAGCCCCCGATACACAAATTATTAAATGTATTGCCACTTAAAACTCCCCCAACAACTCCCATGGATGCAAAACAATCAATTTCTGTAAACTTCATTCGCATACATTCGAGTAATTCAATTGATGATTCTCGAGTTAGTTTTCCTTCATCCATATCTTTTTTCCAAAAAGGATAAAGCACCTGCCCAAGTCGACCTGGTGATAGTCCTGAAATGGCATCTTCATTAAGTACAGAAATATGAAATATCCATATTAATTGTAGTGCATCACGAAAATCACGTGGGGGATTATTGCTTATCCAATCCAAACGATTAGCAATTTCAATATATTCGTCGGTTTGCTTTTTATCATCTTCTAAATCAGCCATAAACCTTGCTTCATTAGCATGATTTATTATCCATTTTTGAATACCATAAAGAACAGTTTCAACAGATTTATAAAAGTAAATTCTATCCATATCAGGATATCCAGCCGAGCTATCTATTTTCGTGATGCAAATATCAATTATACCTTTAATACCATACTGTAAGGGATAATAATAATTCATTACTTCTCGGCCTTGTGGCAATGTGTAACCTGAATCGAACATACAAATTACTGCACGCATTATTTCTTCCTTGGTATTATAACCTGGAACCATCTGTTCATATTTATGACCAATATCATCAACTGACTTGTTGTACCACTTTTTTGCAATTTTCAGAAGCATAGGCATTTCTTCCTTTCGCATTCCAAATTTTCCAGCAATTGACATCACATTTCCGATACTCTTTGTTACATTTCCACCACCCTGTCCCATGGTTGTAACCTCATCTGCACTTACTTTTCCTGCTTCTAGTGCTTCTTTATACATTTCATCTTCCTTGGCAAGAAAAAATGCCTCTGACAACCATGGCATTGGATATGAACCTCTTAGGTAGTTAGCCTTCCCCATTACCAATAATTCTCCCGGGAAAATAGATGGCGTAAGGTGCTCAAATCCAGACCGTAGAGCCTCTGCTCTTCTAACAATAGAAACTTCTCCTTCTTTCTCCTCCCATTTTCGAGTATACCAATATGGAAATTCAATTGAGGCTGATGATTTAGTTTCAAAATAACGATTTCGTATTTTCTCTACCCTGTTGGTTGGTTTTTTGTTTACCTCTCTTTTCTTATCTACGTTTTTAGGTAGGGAACCATAGTAATTTGTAGTTGGGCACTGGAGGGTTTCGTTTGACTTTGACATGATGATAAAATTTGGATCTATTAGCAAGCAGATTTAAAATGCTAAGATACAGATTCTAAATTAAAAAATAAATAGTTAAAAACTATTTCCAAGAAGTTATTTTCTAATCAACATCTTCTTTGTTTACTTTTCCTCTACCAATGGGAATATTTACTTTTACAAACAGGGAGCTATTTTTTGTTCCAGAAATATTTTTCACCACGTCAACAAATCCATAGTAATACTTTATACCTATTGTCATTCCTGTACCTTTTCGTAGTTTATAACCAATACCACACATTGCACCAACATCAATCTTATTAATCTGGTCCTTGTTATAATCTCGAATTCGTGCATCAGCACCATCAATATTCGAATTGAATTCGACATTGGATCTATACATCAACCCTGCTTGAGTCCCTCCTTCTATATAAAAATGGTTACTTAATGTATAGCGCAGTAATATGGGAACCATGAAGTAGCTCAACCTTAAACGATAGTCTCCCGTGGTATCGAATTTTACAGTATTAAGTTCCTTTAGATCATTTGCCTTTAACTTATTTGCACCAAAGGTTGATTTAACTAATACTCCTGTGCTCAAAGAAATCTTATTCTTTAACCTGATATCGAAATAAAAACCTAAGCCAAAGGTTTGAAGACTTCTTTTAGTTTCAAGTCCTGATACCTTTGACATATTTATACCGCCTTCTAATCCAAATTCAATGCCCGGACTATTTAGTTTATCGCCAAATAACAATGAAATTAGAATTTGAGATTGTAGGCTAAAAGATATAATTAATGTAAAAACCAGTATTAATCCTTTTCTCATACTACTTTTTTTGTGTTTTAACTAAATCAACGCCCTTTTCAATTGATTTCAAGTGAAGGTCCATCTGAGGGAATGGTATATTTATTCCTTCTTTAACCAGAATATCATGAACTCCAAATACAATATCACTCCTAATCCTGATCCACTCATGATATTTAGAAGTCCAGAACAATAGTCTAAAATCCAATGAACTGTCCCCTAAACCTTGAAAAAACACATTTGGTGCTGGATCATCTAATATATCGGCATGCTCATTAAGAACTTGTGTAAATAACTCCTCAACTTTGTGTGGATCTGTCCCATATGCTACACCGGCCATTACCTCAATCCTTCTCTTTTGATCAGAAAGTGTCCAATTTACAACCTCATTTGATATGAGCTGACCATTGGGAACTATTACATCGGCCCCTTCAAACGTCTTAATATTGCTCGATCGAATACCAATTGATTGGACCTTGCCAATTAGTTGCTTTACTTCAATGGTATCACCAATCTGAATAGGTCGTTCAAAAAGCAAAATAAACCCCGACACTATATTGTTGAAAATGTTCTGCAACCCAAACCCAATACCAACTCCAAAGGCACCAGCCATAACTGTTAGGCTATCAAGCGGCATTCCTGCTGCAGTAATTGCCAGAAGAACTCCGATAGCAATAAGACTATACCTGACCATAACTGCTATTGTATGGGGAAGTCCCTTTTCTAACTTAAAATTATTGAGAATATCTTGTTCTAAAATAATCCGTATCATTTTTGATATAACTACCGATAGCCATATAACAATAAAAAACATAAATATATCTGCAAGGTTAAATGATGCGGATCCAATGTTAATTTCATTTGTAAAAAACTCAGTTAATGCTTCCAAAAAGATTCTTTTTAGATTCAATAAGTTTAACATACCTAATATCCAAAAAATAACTAAAACAATATTCACAATTGATATTGCTCTTCTTTTTATCGTATCTCCATGAAATCTAATAATATTTAACCTATGCAAATATGAACTATCAATGCCAAAGGATATAAAACCATTTAATACAATTATAGTTGAAAAAACAAGAAGACCACTAAATATATTCGCAACTGGAACATTTATAGCAACTTCAGCCAATGTGGTTGATCCGTACAAGAGTCCAATAAATCCAGCAAATGCAAAAAACAGATGAATAAATAAAATTAGAATTACAAACCCATTGAAAAACCCGTTTTTAAGTTTATTTTTTTGGAAGTAAACAATTAAACTGGAGAGTACGTAAAGCTCAATAATTGCTGCTAACATTAAAATAACCATATAGTATAGGTTATCAGGAGGGAAAATGATATAAAAAAAATTTAGTATGATAACAGCACCCAATAAGTATATATATTGATAAAATCTTCTTTTAACTAGTGTTCGGGCAATTAACATCAATGGAATGGTGACAATTAGCACTAAGAAGTCTTTAAGTATTTCAGGTCGATCAGAAAATAGGGAAGATGATAAGAAAACACCGACAATTAAGGCTGCACTTACACTTTGGGACATAACCTTCACTAAAACTCTTCTATAGAAGGAGTTATCCGTAACATCAATGGAAGCCAACTTATGTTTGATCCTTATAAATAAAACTATAAGTACTACAAGGAATACAAGTTGTAGTGTTAGGCTTGGCAACTTATTGTCCATAAAAAACAAGAACTCTTTTATTTCTGAATTGTAAAAGTCCTTCAACGGGACAATTAAACTTCTTTTATTCGGATCACGATAATCAATAGAAAATATTGATGGTTCGTTTTGCACAAAAATCTCCTTCTTTTTCTCAACATATGTTTGATCAATTTTTACAATTAGATCATTTAGTACGACCTCAGCTTCAGTAGTTTTATTAAGTGACACCAATAAAGCATCGCTTTTAGTTTGAAGAATTAATTTGAGTGAATCCAAATCAAGGAGAAGCATATCAACCCTCTTAATTATTGATGATTCAGACTCCTTTTCTTCGATTATGCTTTTGGTATTTTTCCATATTAGGATATCATCAATGCACTTCTTTTTATAATCGTTTAAGATTCTAATTTCATAGGCCAGATCTGTTTTTTCAACGCTTAGTAGATCTAATAGTTTTTTCCAATAAACTAATTTATTGCTTAAAAACCTTGTATTCTTAGAATTCAAATCGATTTCACGATCAATTATTAACAAACTATCTAACCTGTGAATAATTGAGTCATTTCTAGACTTTATTGTCTCAATTTTTTCCATTGAGATTATGGACTCCTTTAATCGTTTCGTCTCTGAAAATACCTCACCTGATTTGATTGAAATCTCGGATATTTTAATTGATTTAAACTCCTGTGTTATAGAATCTTGAATAGGTGTGGTGGTTGATTGGCCAACAACAGAAGAATTAACTAATAGTAAATATAATGTAACTATCAGTATTTTTATGGTCAAAAGAGATCGAATTATTGTTTTCATGGTCCAGTAATTATTATCAACAATCAATTAATCTTCAAATATATTGATTAAACTTTGAACACTCAATAATATTTTAAATAGCTCCACCAATTGGTAAGAAATCAATTGAATCTTTTTTACAGTCTTCAAATTAGGATTATCAGAACAATCAATTTAGATTTGCATCAACCATTTCATGGTTTAGAGTGTCTAATAATTATAACTTTAATTAAATCTTATGAGATTCATTTTTACATTTTGTTTAGCAATTATGACAGTGTCCCTTTGTGCTCAATCCGTTGGAGATACAATTGTAGTACCTACCTTCAACTATTCACAAACTTCAGGTAGTGGCATTAGAGATACAATAATTGATTTTCCTGATAATTCAAATCAAACCTTTGAGAAAGTAATAATGTTATACAATATGAGATGTAAAGATGGTTTGGTATCGATACCTGGTAATACAAACCGGGGTTGTGGCGAATGGGATTATTCATGTAACACATATATTACTGATTCTACAAGAGTTGATTCTGTTATTAGTTTTACGAATTCACACATAATTTCCAATTTCAGTGGGAGTAGTTTTAACTATGTTGAAGACCCAATGTATGATCACTATCAGTCAATGCAACATGACGCAATTGTAACCAATATCAGTTCAGAGACTCAGTCAACCGTTGGAACAGGGACTCTTAATCTTGAACATGTCATTGGTACAGATAACAATTCTGGCAAATCACAATATTTATTTACTTCTTCAGAGCTTGTTTCTGCAGGAGTAATTTCTGGCGATATTGATGGACTTCTTATAAATTCAGGAAATAATGAATCAGCTGACTTTTTAAGAATAAGAATAAAAGAAACGACCGCTTCTACATTATCAAATACTATTCCTGAAACTAACGGCTTTACAGAAGTTTTCTACAATAATACAACTCTCGCTACTAGCGAAAACAGACTTCAGTTTCATACACCATTTTCATGGGACGGAGTTTCAAATCTCATTGTTGAATTTTCATTCACAAATGACAATCCAGGAACCGCACTTGGTATAACTGGAGAAGATACTGGAAATAATTACGGACTATATACCAGCACAGATAATCACATGATATTCAATGCCTTTAATTATATTGAAGCTATTGACTATAAAGGTATTGAGGGCTCAGCTGATCGTACATGTGAATCATGGATAAAAACAAGTGTTAACAATAAGGAAATTATCAGCTGGGGGAAAAATGCAGCTTCTCAAAAATGGGTGTTCCGAGTAAATAATGATGGTACAATAAGAGTTGAGGTAAATGGTGGTAATATATGGGGCACAACTCTGGTTGATGATAATGAATGGCATCATGTGGCATGCGTCTTTTCTGGTACAGATGTGACTGATGTATTACTCTACGTTGATGGTCAACTAGAAACCATTGGTGGAAGTTCAGCTGAACCCGTTAACACAAATACAACCAATGGTATAAATCTGAGAGTAAGCAAAGGCGTTAACACAAGATATTTTGATGGAATCATTGATGAGGTAAGAGTTTGGGACGCTGCTCTATCACAACAGGAAATTCAGGATTATTTGTACAAAAGCATCGATTCGTCACATCCCAAATACGGCAATCTTGTTTTATATTACCCTTTAAATGAGGGCAATGGCACGGATATTTATGACCAGAGTACAAATTCCAGAAATGCTAAAATCATTAATGGATCGATATGGGGCAATAGTCAAGGAATTGATATCTTTAAGGATTTCTTTTTAACATCCGAACGACCAAATCTAACTTTCCTTCAGGGTAACTATACTTTGAATATTATTGATAACCTAGTTACATCCAATATTATGTTGGTTCCTAAAACTGTGATCGAATATGAGGTAATCCCAAAATATGGCACCATGAAAAGTGATAGTTTAAACGAACTAATGAACACTTTAATGTGGGAAGAAGGTTATGAAGTAACTCACAATACTAATGGTTCTCCCATTGACTCAACTTTTATTGCTGCAGATGGAACAATCCAGATCACAGAGCTTACATATTTTAAAAGATATCCTTCAAAATATGAAATAATGTCGTTTGTAACTCCATATGGGATATATCTTGATTTAGGAATGGAAGGTAAAACCTGGGCATTTGATGTTACCGATTATACTCCGATACTAAAAGGTAGCAAAAGGATGACCATTGAACGTGGAGGACAGCGTCAAGAGGACATGGATATCCAGTTCTTATTTATTATTGGAACTCCACCCCATAATATATTAGATATAAATCAAATATGGAGACCAGATAGCCGAGGATATACAAGTATCATAGATAATACATCATTTGAACCAAGAAACTTTTCATTTGATTCAGATGGTGATATGTTCAAGTTCCGTTCGGTAATTACAGGTCATGGTCAGCAGGGTGAGTTTAGTCCTAGATGGCATAACTTAAATATTGATGAGGGTGATATTGAATATACTTGGAAAGTATGGACAGAGTGTGCTGATAACGCTATATATCCCCAGGGTGGAACTTGGATTTATGACAGAGCCGGGTGGTGTCCTGGAGCTCCTAGTATCCTTTATGAATATGATATTACCGAATATGTTACAGCTGGTCAAAGTCATGTTCTTGATTATGGCTTGGAATATGCAAATGGAACATCAAATTACATTGTAAATAATCAACTTGTAACCTATGGAGCTCCAAATTTTAATTTAGATGCTGCAATTGTTGGTGTACTAAAGCCAAATAACAAAGAAGCTAGTGGCGAGAGATTTAATCCTGCATGTTCTTATCCTGAAATAATCGTTCAAAATACTGGTTCGTCAACAATTTCAAATTTAGATTTTGAGTACTCAGTAGAAGGCGGAGAAACGGAATCATACAAGTGGTATGGAACACTAGAATTCCTGGAAAAGGATACAATTGTATTACCAATTGACGATCTAACATTTTGGATTATTGGCTCGAACACATTCAATGCTGCAGTTGTTAAAGCCAACGATCAAGTTGATGAATATGAGTATAATAACACATACACGACTTCTTTTGAAGACATTCATGTATATCCCGACGGAAATTATTATACGATTCAATTAAAGACTAATAATTTTGGGTATCAATCATCCTATAAACTCACAAATGGCGCCGGAACTCAATTATTCGAACGCCATAACTGTGACGACAATACTATTTATGAAGATGAGTTTTATCTGCTTCCTGGATGTTATTACTTACAAATTGATGATCTGGGAGATAATGGATTAGAGTTTTGGGCACAAGCAAACCAGGGTGTTGGGTATTTTAGAATCCTTAATTCGGATGGTGTTGCTCTTCACACATTTGAACCTGACTTTGGTAGTTATGCTAGTTTTGAATTTGGTGTTGGCAATATTACAGATATACAAGAATCAGATAATTCTTTTGAATATAGGGTATATCCGAATCCAACAACAGATTTGATCAGGATTGAGATCAAGAGCAATTTTAGTGATATTGTTATAGCCAGAATTGAGAACATGGTAGGAAAAACATTACTGGAAAAAGAGATATTTGTTGGTATAGATATGATTTCCTATGAATTGGATTTGAAAAGTTTACCTTCGGGGGTATATTTTCTAAATCTTAGTTACGGAAATAAGGCATATACCGAAAAAGTGATTAAATATTAAGCAGAATAGCCTTCAATTTATAGTTTAAAGCTATGTGATGTTTTTGCTATTTATTTGATAAATTAGTAATAGCGTTAATAATAGTTTGCATCTAAAAAGCTAGATTTATTAATACTTATATTTGCAGCAATAATTTGCTGATATATGCTTAAAAAGAAAAGAAAACTATTACTTATAAATCCGCTAAATTCAGGAACTAAAGGCCTGATTATTCATAAAAAAGTGATATATCCTCCACTTGGGTTAGGAATAATTGCTACTCTAACTCCAGACAATTGGGAAGTAGAGCTGATGGATGAAAACTTTGAAGAGTTTCAATATAAAGAAGCAGATCTGGTAGCATTCACTGCACTAACATCTAGTGTTACTCGAGCATATGAAATAGCGGATATCTACCGTAAAAAAGGCACAAAAACTGTTATAGGAGGTATCCATGTTTCAATGATGCCTGATGAAGCTATTAAACTAGTAGATACTGTTGTTATTGGCGAGGTAGAAAGTGTGTGGCCTACCCTTATTGAAGATTTTGAAAATGGTAATCTAAAGAGTAAATACATGGGCATGCTACTCTCAATGGAAAATGCTATTAGGCCCAAAAGAGACCTTTTTCATAAGGACTATAACTTTGCAAGTATTCAAACAACTCGAGGTTGCCCCATGAGCTGTGATTTCTGCTCTGTCCATACTTTCAATGGAAATTGTTATCGTTTGCGTCCTGTTGATGATGTGCTTGATGAACTTGAAACATTAGAACATAATATGGTATACTTTGTTGATGATAACCTTATCGGATATGGTAAAAAATCTCAACAAAGAGCAATTGAATTATTTAACGGAATCATTGACAGAGGAATAAAGATAGAGTGGTTTTGCTCTGCATCAATGAACTTCGCAGATAATGAAGAGGTATTAGAACTTGCTTCAAAAGCAGGATGCAGAATGGTACTTCTTGGAATTGAGTCGGAAAGAATCGATCAGCTTCAGGACATGAATAAAAAGCTAAATGCAAAAATGGGTATCGATAGTTATGATAAAGTATTTAGTACAATACACAAATATGGAATAGCTGTCCTGGGGGCTTTTATTTATGGCCTGTCATCCGATACACCCGAGTCGATGGCAGCACGCACAGATTATATAAATAATGCTGCAATTGATGCTGTTCAGGCGACTATTCTTACACCACTTCCTGGAACAGGTCTCTTTAATAAAATGATTGAAGAGAAGAAAATTACTTTAAATAACTACCCTGAAGATTGGCAACATTATCACTTTGGCAAAGTAGTTTTTGAACATGATATAATGGATCATGAAACAATAAGTAATGAAATAGCATCAAATTGGGATAAGCTCTACAATGAAAATACATTAAAAAAGAAATTTATTCGAACCCTAAAACAAACAAAAAGTCCTGTGGCAGGTATATGGTCTTACGGATCAAATTTACAATACTACAACCTAGTGTTTGAGCATGATAATAGTCGTCCACATCTTGACCTAGTTGACATTTTTGGGCTTAAGGATATTGATTCGAATCCATTTATTTAACATACAAAATCTGAGCATGACAGTCAAAAAGAACAAGCTCTTACTAATAAATCCTCTAAGTACTAAAAGGTCTGGATTAATACGTGCTCAAAAATCAATATACCCTCCAATGAGCTTGGCAATAGTTGCTGCTCTAACTCCTGATAATTGGGAAATTGAATTACTCGATGAAAACTTTGATAGATTTGAATATCGTGATGCCGACTTAGTGGGATTAACTGCATTAACTTCACAGGTAACCCGTGCATATGAAATTGCCGAAATCTACAATAATAAAAACATACCAACAGTTATTGGGGGCATACATGTTTCAGTAATGCCGGAAGAGGCGAAGAAATATGCTCACACTGTAGTTATTGGTGAAGCCGAAAGCATTTGGGCAAATGTAATCGAAGACTTTGAAAACAAATCGCTTAGAAAAGTCTATAATGGTAAACTCAACCCTCTAGTAAACTCACCCCAACCTCGTATCGATTTGTATAATCCAGGTTATGCATTTGGTAGTGTGCAAACTACCCGAGGGTGCCCAATGAGCTGTGATTTTTGCTCTGTTCACGCATTTAACGGTAAACAATACAGGCCCAGAAATATAAAGGATGTTGTGGATGACTTTGAAAAGATTCCTCAGGATAAAGTATATATTGTGGATGATAATTTCATTGGCTACTCAACTTCATCTACAGAAAGGGTTAAAGATATTTGTAGAGAAATTATAAAGAGAGGAATTAAGAAAAATTGGTTCTGCGCTGCTTCAATGAACATTGCTGATCATGACGACGTACTAAAACTGGCTGCAGATGCGGGTTGCAGAATGGTTTTTCTAGGGATAGAATCAGAATTAATAGATCAGCTTGAAGCATCTAATAAAAAGATGAATATTAAAATAGGTATCGAGAATTTTTCAAAAGTTTACGACAAGCTACATGAATACGGAATTGCGGTTCTTGGCGCTTTTATTTATGGATTAGACTCCGACACCTCTAAAACTATCAAAAACAGAACACAATACTTACTCAATTCTAATATTGATGCAATGCAGGCAACCATTCTAACTCCATTGCCTGGGACACCATTGTTTAAAAGGATGAAAGAAGAAGGACGTCTTATTTATGACAACTTTCCAGAGGACTGGGCTCACTATGATTTTGTTGAAGTAGTGTTTAATCCAAAACTTATGACTGCTAGTGATCTCACAAGTTCAGTAAATGAGGCATGGAACTCACTGTATGAGCCCAAAGGGCTGAAGAGGAAGTTTATTAATGCATTAAAAACTACCAGAAATCCAATTTCTGCAACATGGTCTTACAATTCTAATCTTCAATATCATGATATGATATATGAAAAACAACACGAAAAAAAGAGTTTTAAAGAGTAGTCAAAGCTCTATTTCATATTTTTGCCATTTATAAACGATGAAGTAAAAGATGAGCAAATCATTTTCAGGAACTCAATATAAATTGATGTCAGTAGCATCAGGTAAAATTTTTAATGATAAAGGTTGGGATCTTGATCCGGTGGGTGAAACAAAACCATCATTAATCCGTGCTATCTATGAAAAAAAGCAATTGATGCTAAAGGAAGATTCAATGGGAATTTACAAATTTGCGGACTGGTTGCCAATTCATAAAACCCTAGTTGGATCATATGCTCCACTAACATATAAAAGTGAAGGACTTGCAACGAAATTAGGTTTATCAAATCTACATATCACATTTAGTGGATACTGGCCTGAACGAGGAATAAAAATGAAAACTTGTTCTTTCAAAGAAACCGAAGCTTATAATGTATGTGCCCGAATGGCTAATAATGAGGATAAGGTTCTGGTTGTTGCCAGTGCAGGTAATACAGCTCGTGCCTTTGCACAAGTTTGTTCTGATAATAACATCCCATTGCTATTAAGTGTACCTGAAGACAACTTGGATGCGTTATGGTTTGAAGCTCCACTAAATGATTGTGTTAAACTTATCGCCAGTAAAACCGGTGGTGATTATTTTGATGCCATTCACCTATCAAATATTGCATGTGAGCTAGATAACTTTTTTGCTGAAGGAGGAGCAAAAAATGTAGCTCGTCGCGATGGAATGGGAACTACAATGTTGTCGGCAACAACTACAATTGGTGAGATTCCTAAATATTATTTCCAAGCCATAGGAAGTGGAACAGGAGCAATTGCAGCTTGGGAAGCAAACTTAAGATTAATTGATGATGGCAGATACGGAAACCATAAAATGAAGTTAATGGTTAGTCAAAACTATCCATTCCATCCCATATACGATGCATGGAAAGCCGATTCCAGGTCGTTGCTGCCATTTGATGATATGGAAGCTAGAAAGCAAGTTGAAATTATTGATGCAAAAGTATTATCAAACAGGAAACCTCCATATTCAATTGCAGGAGGATTGTATGATGCCATGAAAGATGCAGGTGGTGATGTACTGCTTGCCACGAATGAAGAAAGCAGAGAGGCTGCAGCTCTTTTCCTCGATACTGAAGGAATCGACATACACCCTGCCGCAGCTGTTGCTACAGCAACTTTAATTAATGCTTCAAAAAACAATACAATTAATCACAATGACATAATTATGTTAAATATCACCGGAGGTGGAGAACAACGGTTTAAAGATGAAAATAAGTTATTTTACTTAAAACCGTTACTTGTTTTTGATATAAATCCAGATGAAGATATAGTAAAAGAGAAACTCAGAAAGCTTAGTTGGTAGTTATCTCATATATTTAATGATAACATAAAATACTTGTGGTCTTAGTTTTCAGTCTGCATTTCCTTAAAATATTTTAACCAATTATCAGCTAAAGCAAGTGGCAATAAAAGTGATTTTACAGGATTCGCAATTATAACTTTTGATTTGGGCAATAATGAAATCATTGCTGGTAAAGCGCTAAATGCAAGTTCTATTGACTGATAAAACTTACCCATACCTACTTTCATTAAAAATGATTTTACCTTTTGGTTCTTCAATTCCACACTAATGGCTGAAAATCCCACTACCACAAATAATGCCCTAAAAACCATTTCAACTCCAGCATACATGCCTTCCAGTTGAAAAAAGGCAACTTCGTTATTGTCATTTTTCCAAAATAATGCAGATAGTGCAACAATAATAACAAGTTGAACCCAAAATACGGGTTTTTTTAGTCTTCTAAGTGCATACCTATAAATGTACCCTATTATAGTTAAATACATAGTCAAAAAAACATAGCCAACCAAGGCTATATCAGTATTTAATAAAAAGAGGCCTATGGGTATTGAAACAACGTTTACCAAAAGCATAGTTATGGATGTTTTTTGGTTATTACCTATCTTAAAAAAATCAGTTTTATCATTCCTGTTTACCTCGATAGGGTCACCCGAAGATTGCGACCCTATTACCTTAGCTTTTCTACCAGCATAATATCCAAGTATAGCAGCTAACAGACCCATTACAACATAAAAAACAAGTAGTACGAACAGTACTTGCTTTGGCTTGGCCTCATTAAACTCAAATTGCTTTAACCCGAAATTTATTATATTAATATACACCTGAATTAGATCATAACCATAAAAGATAATCATACTGAAAATCTTGTAAAACAATGCGCTTGACACACTCAATATTCCTGCAAGAATATATCCCATAAAATTCCTGCCTATAATAAATATTGCGAGTTCAATTAAAATTGCCTCCATCATTATTCCCATCATAGGGCCGAGTATTATGGCTGATGGTGAAACAGATTTCATAATTGCTGTTATTAACCCAGCTCTTATTATAAGTCCTTTTTGTGGCCATATTTGATAGAAACCAATAAGTAAAGCTGTACCAAAAAAAGCAAGAGTTGATCCCGCCATAGGTAATCGTGCATTATGCAAAAAGCTTCCAACTATGATCTCCAATGATGCCCATAATCCACCAACAACGGCTGCTTTTAGCCATAAATCACTTTCTGTTTTAGTTTTTGATAATAAGTCATTCATTCAATTAGGTCTCTTGGTGTATTGAAGTTTTTAAACTGATTCTTAGCTTCAAAATTATCTCCAATAATTACTTTTTTGGTTTTAACCTTGTCAAATAAATTTAATAATTTATAATCATTATTGCAAATTGAGTCCTCAATTATCGGGATAATGCTTTTTGAATAATATGCAGCAAGAGGCTCTAGATATGAATTGGTATGTTCTGGAACTACTATATCATATATTTCAGAATATGACAATATTGTTCTTAGCAAATCTGCTCCAAGGAAAGGCATATCACACGACACAATTAAGTTACCTGTAGTTTTGGATTGATTCAAACTACTATGGATTCCTCCTATTGGTCCAATATTTTTGAAGGTATCAACAATAACAGGATAACCAAACTTACTATACTCCGAAACATTACTACTACTAACTAATATAGTATCACAAATCGGAAATAATAAGTCGATGGAATATTGAACTAACTCCTTATTATTATAGAAGCATAACCCCTTATCTTTACCCATCCTTGTACTTGCACCTCCTGCAAGTATTATTCCGGTAATTGCTTGTTTTTTCATTATTCAAAAACCAAAATTTACTAGCGTGATTTTTGGTAGTTTACATCATCCATAAGTGATTGTATGGAGTAACTCATGCTTCCCAACTCAAGAGCAATTAAATTTCCATATCCTGCCCTATCATTGAAGTAAACACCATTGTCCAAATCAATGAACTTGTAGTCCTTATTTTTTAAGGATAAATCTATAAACTCAAGATTAACCGGAACGTGTCCATGAATTATCTTTTTATTGGGTATTTTTGTTTGGTCTACTTTAAAATCTCTTATCCATATCATTGCTCGCTTATCAGAAAAAGGGTCATCTTTTTTAAAATTTAGCCCGGCATGAACTATTATAAAGCCATCAACCTCAACATAATAAGGGAGTTTTCGCATCCAATCAATATATTCCTCAGGTATATCTCTTGGTGATTCGGCTTTAAAGCTTTCCATGGTTTGCACTCCGCCATGCATTTCCCATTCGCGTTGTACTTTTGTTTTTGAACGAAAACCTAAAAACCCTTTATGCTTTTTGTCTTCTTCGTAAGCTTTAATACAATAATCCTCATGATTCCCCAACAATGCAGTTACATTATACTCATTCCTTTCTAGATGCATGATATAATCGATAACACTTTTACTATCAGGACCACGATCAATATAATCACCTAAAAAAATTAGGTGATCACTCTTATTGGGTACTATTTGATTTTCAATAAGAGTTGTTAAGGTCCGATAACAGCCATGTATGTCGGGGATAACCCACTTTTTAATCATCTAGTTATTTTCCTTTTGCCTGATTAGCAACCTTCTCCATTAGCAAGCGAATCTCTTCGGGATCACCAAGAAAATAATCCTTCACAAAATTTAAATCATCATCAAATTCAAAAACATATGGTACTCCGGTTGGTATATTAAAACCAAGTATTTCATCTTTACTCATACCCTTTAAATGCATCACCAATGCCCTAAGACTATTTCCATGAGCAGTAACAAGAAGATCATCGTTTTCATGCAAAGCAGGCATTATTTCCGATTCCCAATATGGCATCAATCGTTCAATCACTTCTTTTAATGACTCTGTCATGGGAAGTTCTTTGGCACTCAAATCAGCATATCGTGCTTCAAAACGAGGATTTCTTTCATCATCAGCAGATAATGGTTCGGGGGGAGTATCAAAACTTCTTCTCCAAAGTTGTACCATATCGGCACCATATTTCTCAGCAGTTTCAATTTTATTCAGTCCTTGTAGATTACCATAATGTTTTTCATTTAATCGCCAGCTTTTCTTAACTTCTATCCACATTGAATCCATTTCTTCCAACATCAACCATAAGGTTTTTATTGCCCTTGTTAGATAAGATGTATATGCTAATTTAAACTTATACCCCTCATCTGCTAAAACTTTCCCTGCCTTAATAGCTTCACTTATTCCCTGATCCGAAAGTGTAACATCCTTCCATCCAGTAAATCTATTTTCCTTATTCCAAACACTTTGTCCATGACGTACAAGCACTAATCTTTTCATGACTTATATTTTTTACAATTAAACGAGTCAACTATATAACCACATATGACTCTTAATTTTCATTGATTAATGAGTTGCTTATAACTCTCCTATTGATTATAATTAACAAAACTAACAAATACTTGCCTAAAATTCTGTTACTATAGTATTTTTGTTGCTCAATGATTGTAAAATCACCCTACATATTAAGAAAATTGGCCCCTAGCTTGGTTTGGGATATTGAAACCACAAAAAATGAGATATTTTTAACATTTGACGATGGCCCAAATCCAAATATAACTCCCTGGGTATTAAACTGCCTGGACAGTTATAATGCCAAAGCTACTTTTTTTTGTGTTGGCGAAAACGTTTGCAAATATCCTCAAACCTTCAAATCAATATTAAATGGGGGACACTCTGTTGGCAACCATAGTTATAATCATTTAAATGGATGGAAAACTCCAAACTATAATTATTACGAAAATATAAATAAAGCCAGAGATATAATAAACTCGACACTTTTCCGTCCCCCGTATGGACGAATAACACCTTTGCAGATTAGGAAGTTAAAAAGAGAATATTCTATTATAATGTGGTCGATTTTATCCTATGACTTTGATGAAAATATAAGTAAAGAACAGTGTTACAATAATTCAATTATATCAGCAAAACCAGGTTCAATAGTTGTTTTTCATGATAATTTAAAATCATCAATAAATTTGAAATATGCACTTCCCTTATTCTTAGATTATTTTTCCAACCTCGGCTACTCATTTAAACCTTTGTAAAAACTATTACGAAACTGAATTCTTAAATAGGATTATTTCGCATCTTTGTATCGTTAAACATAATCTGTGAGTAGACTTTTCTGGTACATACTAATCATTATCGTTACATTTGTTACAACACAATGTGCAAACTCCATTAGTCCACCCCAAGGAGGCCCGAAGGATATTATACCTCCTGAGGTTATAGAAACAATACCTCCAAATGGAAGTGCAAATTTCAAAGGAAAAAAATTTACATTAAGATTTAATGAATTTGTAAAGCTTGAAAATATTGAACAATCTGCACTTATTTCTCCTCCCACTGAAGAAGCACCCGATTATAGAGTAAAAGGTAAAACTGTGCAGGTGTCATTTAATGAAGATCTTAAACCCAATACTACTTACTCGGTTTATTTTGGTGATGCACTTGTTGATATCACTGAGGGAAATCCGAACAGTAATTATACATATATTTTTTCAACTGGAGATTATGTTGACTCCCTTAGCCTATATGGAAACGTGCTAAATGCATTTGATTTAACTCCTGTTGAGGGAGCTTACGTAATGCTTTATAAAGATAACAATGATACTATTACCTTTGATTCGTTACCATATTTGGTTGGCCCATATTACTTAAGTAAAACTGATATCGATGGTAAATTTCGATTTAATGGTTTATCTGATGATGACTTCCTTTTGTTCTCGCTAAATGATCAAAACAGCAATAATATTTTTGATCAACCAGGAGAACAGATAGCATTTCTTGATTCACTTGTTCACCCATCATACTTTGCTAAACCTGCCAAGGACACAATTGTTTTAGATAGTATTGTGGATATTGAAATTGAAAATGACTCAATACTAATAATCCAAGATTCTATTGCTAAAAGTATAGAGGATAGAATAATAGCTGACAATAGTGTTGATTTATTTATGTTTTTAAGTCCTGATACCACTCAGAGATTGTTTAAAGCTGAAGTACTAGCAAAAAACACAATTCAGTTTTCATTTTCACAATCAGCAAAAAATGTACATTTTGAAATTCTCAAATACCCTCTCAACGACACTTTATATCTCGAAGAATATTCTGTTAATGAAGACACTTTGATTTGGCATTTGAATAATCCACCGATTGACTCGCTTGAGATTCTTCTAACACAATACTTGGATACATTAGGGACCGTATATCTAAAACTTGATCCTGAGAAAAAAAGCGCACGTGTTAGGAAACGAGATAAGGATGAAAAAAAGAAAGAGTACTTATCTTGGAAATCAAATGTTGCGTCAAACAAACTTTCTTTAAATGAGCACCTTAATATTGAGTTTGGTCAACCACTTGTTAAGCTTAATAATATTGATTCATCAATGTTAATCATTGGAGCAGATACTGTGTGGGATCCTAAATTTACATTTTCTGATAGTCTGAAAAAGAGCATTGACTTTCCTTTTGAATTAAACGAAGATACAAAATACCAGGTATTTTTCCCTGATTCAGCATTTACAAGCTGGAATATTATTCATAGTCAGGCAATTGATATTCGATTTAGCACTATGGCTTTAAAAGAGTATGGTATTTTGACTTTTAACTTGAAGCCCGAAATTAATCAGAGCTATATATTTCAATTAATGAATGATAAGGAAATTGTACTTCGTGAAGTAGAGTTTTATCGAGATACGGTTATAACTTTTGAATATTTACCCCCATCCAATTATTTATTTAAAATTATATATGATAACAATAATAATGGGATTTGGGATCCAGGAAATTATGAACAAAAAATTCAGCCCGAAAAGGTAATTTATTACCCTAAAGAGGTAAAGGTAAGAGCAAACTGGGAAATTGAGGAAGAATGGAAATTCTAAACTAAGTTTCGATTAGAACTCATTGCATCTGTTAACACAATCTATAATTTCGGTTAATATCAAACTACGAAGGGCATAATATATTTTTTTTCCATCACGTTTCGAAACCAACACACCTTTATTCTTAAGAATACTTAAATGGTGCGAAGCTGTAGCTTGCTCAATATCAAGAGATTTATAAATATCTGTAACACTAAGTTTATTGCCTTTTGAAAGTAAATCGATAATGGCAATTCGCATTGGATGTGAAATGGCACGCAATTTACTTGCTGCCGTTTCAAGCTTATTTACGTCAATATCAATTCTGTCCATCCTAGTATTTTTTGTGCAAAATTAGAAAATATGGTAAATACAAAACAAACAAATATGTACATATATTGTTTATTACAAGATTTATATCAATTCTAAATAAGATTTATTTCATAAATAAAGATGTAAAATTAAACTTTATTCCATCAAACAGACCCTTATCGCTAAGTTTTAATTCGGGTATTACAAGCAATGCCATAAAGGATAATGTCATATAAGGTGCACGTAATTTCGATCCCATTTTATGGACAGCGTCATCAAGTATTTGGTAACTATTTGCAACCCTATAACCATCACAAGTTGACATTAATCCTGCCACAGGAAGAGGAATAACTTTTCCCTCTTTGTCGTTGACCATCGAGATTCCACCTTCTTCTTTTATTACCAAGTTAATCGCTTTGGCTATGGCTTCATCACTTGTACCAACAGCAACAATATTATGGCTATCATGAGCCACACTAGATGCAATTGCACCATTCTTTATATTAAAATTCTTAATAAAAGCAATTGCAGGATCTGCTTTTTCATATCTGTTAAGGACAACTAATTTTAGAATATCCTTATCCATATCACTGACCACATTATTGTTGTCGACTTTAAAACTCTCAGATAGAAAACCCGTAATTAGCTGGCCATCAAAAGCCTCAATAACCCTAAGTTTACTTCCCTTAGGCTCTACCACTAAACTATCGATTGTAATTGGTGTAGCATGAAAATTGTTTGGTTGATCCTCTGGAATTGAATCTATATAAGAAGATCCATTCTCAGCTACCAACTCCCCGTTTACGTATGTTTGTAATATACTAAACTCATCCAAGTTGTTTATCACTATCATATCTGCCGGATCATTTTCCTGTAATGTACCAACCTCTAAACCATAATGATCAATTGGGTTTAATATAACACTTCGAAGCACTTTTAACGGTTCATATCCTCTTTTTATGGCTCTTACCACAAGTTCATTAATATGACCTTTGACAAGATCATTGGGGTGTTTATCATCTGAGCAAAAAAGTACCTTATCATCATGATCCTTCATCAAATCAATTAAAGCATCAAAATTTTTAGCCGCACTTCCTTCACGAATCTGAATCTTCATACCAAAGGAAATTTTATCGAGTGCCTCATTCATTGTAAAACACTCATGGTCAGTTATAACTCCAGCTTCTGCATATTTTTTGGCATCGTCTCCGCTCACACCGGGAGCATGACCATCAACGGGCTTATTATAGTTTTTGGCAATTTCGATCTTTTTCATTTCCCAAGGATCACTATTAATTACACCTGGAAAATTCATCATTTCTGACAAATATTTAATTTCATCCATGCCAAGAAGTTCTTCCATTTCATTTTCATGAAATTGAAATCCAGAAGTTTCGAAAGGTGTTGCAGGAACACATGCTGATGCTCCAAAATAGAACTTAAATGGCACCTTTTTACCATTGGAAATCATATACTTAATCCCATCTATTCCCAACACATTAGCAATTTCATGTGGATCAGAAACAGTAGCCACTGTACCATGAACAACCGCTAGTTTAGCAAATTCAGAAGGAATCAGCATCGAACTCTCGATGTGAATATGTGAATCAATCAACCCTGGAAGTATGTATTGATCTTCTACTACTTGTTGTTTAACAATCTTTGCAATTACTCCATTTTCAACATGTACAGTTCCTTTAAAAATTGAGTTTGCTCTTAGATCAACAATGTTGCCCGAAAGTCTATATGTGTTTTTTGATTTCATTATAGCTAGATTAATTTAACCTTGCAAAGTTAGACAATCAATTTAAATCGAATATCGTCTTAATATGACAGAAGCAATATTAAAACTTATAACCTCAGCTTGGCTTACAATGTGGATCATAGAGTCAAAACTATAGCAGGCTAAAGCTTCAAAGCATACCTTGGTAATTGATTACAAAAAAGATGTCAAGTTTATAGATGTCGTAAATCTGACTTTTAAGAAATGTATTGATAGAAAAAAGATGTACAAAACCCAGTATGCGTTTTTACAAAATAAGGTCGATATATTTAAAAACAATACTGAAGCCCATTTCCTGCATCTTTCTTCTAAAAATATACTCAGGTTCATTGCTTGTAACTAATACAAAATCTCCTCCCCAAGCTCCAAGAGATTTTACTGCACCATCATGACCGGAAAAATACAATGATTTTGATGTTTCAAGGTTTAAGATTCGAGACATAACCAACTCATGCTCCATCAATAATTCTTCAAATTCGCTCAGTTCCTTAGCTATAGAAACCTCTTTTGTTATTAGAGATATTGTGTCAATATCATGGGATGTATACGTGCAGTTTTTTCTGAAGTTAGTAACACTCTCTGCTGAATTCTGTTTTTTTCCCAAGTACACAAAATACAAGTTCTTATGAAATGTTGGAGCAAATTCTGCACTATGCACATGTATTCCCATATCATCTTTTCGAAAAAAGATAGGATGATTATTTCTAGCGCAAGCAATATCATAGCCAGAACCTCCAAATGTACTTGTCAACAAACGATATGGATCAATATTTGCCCAATGACTAATATTTGATATCAATGTTGAACTAGTCCCAAAACCGTATTCAGGATTGAAATCAAGATCCGTTTCAATACTATAACCCATATTATCATTTAGGAAACTACGGGAAATCATCTTTGCTTCAATCAATATGGATTTTAGTTTGGATGCCAATTTGATATTTGAAGTATTCAGAATTTCTATTTCGGGCAAACTAAATTTGGCATCAAACCACAAACCATCGGGTTTGTTTGACTTCCAGTTAATTACATGATTATTATTTGTGCATACTGTTAAGGTTTGAGACTTGTAAATTGGTAAAGCCAATGATAATGAACCTTCCATAACAAGATACTCACCGGTAAGCAACAATTTACCATTCGATCGCCACGTTCTATTTAAATCACTCAAGTTTGTCGTAGATTTTCAATGAATTTCTGAACAGCACCATAGGATACTTTATGAATTACAAAGTGTTCAACTGCTTTTGCTTTTTCATTCTTGGTGGCCTCTATATGGTTAAGGATATTGTAAAGATGCATTTTCATATGTCCTATTTGAATACCCTTGGTAACCAATGATCGAATAGCAGCAAAATTATTTGCCAAACCAACAGATGCAACAATCATCATAAGTTCCTTAGCTGAAGGATTTCCTAACATTTCAAGCGAATGTTTTGCAAGGGGATGAAGCGAAGTTAATCCACCTACAGTTCCCAAAGCAATTGGTATGTTTAATTCATAATAAAACTTCGTTCCTGACAGTTTCACTTTTGTCAAACTCTTGTAATTTCCATCACGTGCAGCATAGGCATGTCCGGCTGCTTCAATTGCTCTAAAATCATTCCCCGTCGCAATTGCGACAGCATCAACACCATTAAAAACACCCTTATTGTGTGTCGTAGCACGATAAACATCAGTTTCCGCAATCTTAACAGCTGTTTCAAATTTACGAGCAAATTGCTCTCCTGTCATATCCTTATATATACCATCAAGATCCTTGAAATCACACTCAACCCACGCCCTTACCAAACAATTTGGTGTGTAATTTGACAATATTGACATAACAATTTCAACCTCTTTTTCTTCTTTTGAGAATATACTATGTGTCTTAAAAAAATCTTGCAGAGCATTTGCAAACTCTTCAAGGCATGAGTTTATAAAGTTGGCACCCATTGAATCGGCTGTATCGAAGGTGACTTTTATTTGATAGCTATTTTCTATTTCATCGGTGAAATCAACTAATTCAAAATCAATAATACCACCTCCACGCTGTTCCATGTTTTTAGTGGTATCTTTTGTCGCACCCCTTAAGTAATACTTCAGCTCATCAAATACTTTTACCAGCTTTGATTTTTGACCACTCCATAAAAAGTGAACCTGTCCAATTTTCTCGATATCTACAACTTCTGCTTTAAAGCCACCTCTCTCGGACCAAAACTTAGAACTTGAGGAAGCTGCTGCAACAACCGAACTTTCTTCTATCACAACAGGAACATGGTATGTACGCCCATTAACAACTACATTTGGAGCAACACCATATGGTATATAATAATTTGATATTGTATTTTCACTAAACTCATCAAATATTTTTTGTTTCGAATTGTCTGAATGCCAAAAACTCTTAAGTAAATCCATGGCCTCCACTTGATTATCCATCAATTCGGAAACAATTTTTACCTTATCCTCTTTAAGAAGTTTAGAGAAACCTCTTATTAAATAATCACGTTTTCTTCTTCTTGGCATTTAAATAATATTACCTTTCAACAATTCCTATTACCATTCATCTACAACCTTTTCGGGTTCAGGCCCCATCTTTTCTTCAAGATTATTACTCCAGTTATTCACAAAGTCTTTAATCTGAATGAGGTATTGATCCCATCTATAGTCATAGGCTGGATCATCTTTATTAAGCCATTTTTCAACCGGTATATTCGTTTTTGATTTAAGTATAATCTCATCTATCGTATAACGATATCTGTTGTCTTTCATCTCCACAGTAAAGGTATAATTAATCATACCTCCAATATGCTTTATACTGTCCCTATCCCAGTAGTATAATCTAAACCTATGCCTTCCAACAATTTTACCGGTTTCTTTGTCGCGTATTGAGGTAACTCGCACAGGATCTTTATAGGTTTTATTTAACCAATAAATACTTCTTTTAAACAGTTCATATTTGGTGCCTTCCTCCTCAACTATTCCTTGAAACTTCACCTTGTTAGTCTCAGAATCAACCGGAATAAATAATTCTTCTTTTACTTGTGCTGTTAATTGAATTCCAAAGAAAACCAGCGCTATGATTAATGCATTTTTCATGACTAATACTTTTTTTTGAAAAGACGAAGCAAAGTTAATGGAAAATATTTGAGAATGACTGTTAATATCTAAAGATTAAAAAACCCAACTAAATTGTCTACTACAGAATGAAACTCAGGATGTAAAAAAAATCAATTTGAAAAAAGCTAATGAGTTTCATTCTCATTATTATTAAACCATTCACGACCAAATAACCTACAATAACTTATTCTTATTCTAAATAGCAATTTCGAAAAAAATAGATGCATTTGTTTACTATATTTGTGGGTTTATAAAAATAACGAGTTTAAATTTTAACGTTTAAATCATTACTATTATGAGTGTTATGTATTCTTCAATCACCAAAAAAATATGGATGTCATTGATGGGATTATTCCTAATGATATTTTTGGTGGTTCATTTGGGCATTAATCTATTGCTCTTGTTCGACCCTACTCGGGAATTGTTCAATGTGGTTGCCCATTTCATGGGAACAAATCCTATTATTCAAATATTTCAATGGGTACTTTTTGCTGGATTTGCAATCCATATTGTATTAGGTATTACTCTGCAGATCCAAAACTGGATTGCCCGCCCCAAAGGATATAAAGTGAAAGCTTCATCAGAAGACACTTTCTTTTCCAGATACATGATACACACTGGGATAATAATTATGATTTTTCTGATTATTCATTTTGCAAATTTCTTTTTTAAAGCAAAGATTTTTCATAGTATTCCAGAGTTTATTTTAAATGGTGTTCCAACAGGTATGGAAGACATGGGTATACTAGTGGTTCAATTATTTCAACTTCCCGAATATGTAATTGGGTATATAGTTGCACTACTAATTCTTGGATTTCATCTCGACCATGCTTTTCAATCGGCATTTCAATCGCTTGGATTAAGTCACAAAAAATACACACCTTTCATTAAAGGATTAGGACATATTTATTCAATTGTAATAACTCTTGGATATATCATTATTCCTCTGTTTATTTACTTTACAAAATAGAAGATATGACAAAACTAGATTCAAAAATTCCAGCCGGTCCTTTGGCCGAGAAATGGACAAATTATAAAGCACATCAAAACCTTGTTAATCCTGCCAATAAACGTAAAATCGATGTTATTGTTGTTGGAACAGGCCTAGCAGGCGGTGCTGCCGCAGCAAGCCTCTCAGAACTAGGTTTTAATGTGAAAGTATTTTGTATTCAGGATAGTCCACGAAGAGCTCATAGTATTGCCGCTCAGGGTGGAATAAACGCAGCTAAGAACTATCCCAATGATGGCGACAGCATTTATAGACTATTTTACGATACAGTAAAAGGTGGTGATTATCGAGCCCGTGAGGCCAATGTATACCGTTTAGCCGAAGTTAGTAATAACATTATCGATCAATGTGTTGCCCAAGGCGTACCTTTTGCTCGTGAATATGGAGGGTTGCTTGATAACCGATCATTTGGAGGTGCCCTCGTTTCACGTACATTCTACGCTCGTGGACAAACAGGCCAACAACTTTTACTTGGCGCATACAGTGCTTTAAGTAAAGAAATTAATAACGGTTCTGTTGAGATGTACACTCGTCGTGAAATGATGGATGTGGTTAAGATTGATGGAAAAGCCAGAGGCATTATTGTTAGAGACCTTGTAACTGGCAAGCTAGAAAGATATGGTGCACATGCCGTATTGCTTGCCACTGGTGGTTATGGAAATGTTTTCTTCTTGTCAACCAACGCTATGACATCAAATGGTAGTGCAGCCTGGAAAGCATATAAAAGAGGTGCATTTTTTGGTGACCCAAGTTTCGTACAGATTCATCCAACATGTATACCCGTTCATGGTGATTACCAAAGCAAGCTAACACTCATGAGCGAAAGTCTGCGTAATGATGGTAGAATTTGGGTTCCTAAGAAAAAAGAGGATGCCGAAGCCATTCAAAAAGGAACCTTATCTCCTGTAAATATACCCGAAGAAGATAGAGATTACTATTTGGAAAGACGATATCCTGCTTTTGGAAACCTTGTACCTCGTGATGTTGCATCTCGAGCAGCAAAAGAACGATGCGATGAGGGTTATGGAGTTGGAAACACTGGTTTAGCAGTTTATCTTGACTTTAAAGACGCAATCAACAGGCTTGGGAAAAATGTTATCGAAGCCCGATATGGTAACTTATTCCAGATGTATGAGAAAATTGTAGATGAGAATCCATACCAAACTCCAATGATGATTTACCCTGCAATACATTATACCATGGGAGGTATTTGGGTAGATTATGAGCTTCAAAGTACAGTTCCCGGACTTTTTGTTGGTGGTGAAGCTAACTTTTCTGATCATGGAGCTAACCGCTTAGGTGCGTCTGCTTTAATGCAAGGATTATCTGATGGATATTTTGTGTTGCCTTACACAATGCAAAATTATCTTGCCGACCAAATTGGCATACCCCATTTTCCGACTGACACACCCGAATTTAATGAAACCGAGAAGGATGTACAAGATACTATCGATAAGCTTTTTGCTGTTAAAGGCAATACAAGTGTTGATACATTCCATAAAAAACTTGGATTAATAATGTGGGATTTTGTTGGTATGGCCCGTAATAAAGAAGGTCTTGAAAAAGCAATTGTTGAGATTCAGGGATTACGAAAAGAATTTTGGCAAAATGTAAGTGTACCAGGTGAACAAACTGGCATGAATGTAGAACTTGAAAAAGCTTTACGAGTTGCCGATTTCCTAGAACTGGGAGAACTTATGGCACGAGATGCTCTAAATAGAAATGAATCATGTGGAGGCCACTTCCGTGATGAATATAAAACCGAAGAGGGTGAAGCCATGCGTGATGATAGTAACTTCATGTTTGTTTCTGCGTGGGAATATAAAGGGGTTGATAAAGAACCAGTATTACACAAGGAACCTCTTATTTACGAAAACATTGAGGTAAAACAACGGAACTACAAAACAGCATAATTTAAACTTAAGTAAAAAACGGAACAATGGATCTAAAATTAAAAATATGGAGGCAACCCGGTCCGGATGCCGAAGGTAAATTTGTACATTACCCCGTTCACAATATATCAAAAGATGCATCATTCTTAGAAATGATGGATATCCTCAACGAAGAACTAGTAGCAAACGGCGAAGAGCCTGTTGCATTCGATCATGATTGTAGAGAAGGAATATGCGGAATGTGTAGTTTGTATATTAATGGGCACCCACATGGACCAGATGATTCGATAACAACCTGCCAGCTTCATATGCGTAAATTTAAGGATGGCGAAACAGTTGTAATTGAACCATGGAGAGCAAAACCATTTCCTATTATTAAAGACCTTATGGTTGATCGTACTGCATTTGATGAAATAATTCAAGCTGGTGGCTACGTTTCTATAAATACGGGTGGTGTGCCTGATGCTAATGCAATTCCAATTAAAAAGGAAAATGCTGATTTAGCTATGGATGCCGCTGCATGTATTGGTTGTGGAGCTTGTGTAGCTGCTTGTAAAAATGCTTCAGCAATGCTATTCGTATCAGCTAAAGTAAGTCAGTTTGCATTACTTCCTCAGGGTAAGGTCGAAGCCAAAAGACGTGTAGAAAACATGGTTGCAAAAATGGATGACCTTGGGTTTGGAAATTGCACCAACACATATGCTTGTGAGGCTGAATGCCCAAAGGATATTAGTGTTGCAAACATTGCAAGAATGAACAGGGAGTTTTTTGTGGCCAAGATTTCATAAATGAAAATATAGTTAGCTAATACATCCTATTTGCTGTAAGACCTAAAAGAGGTGATTTCTTCATAAGTTATCACCTCTTTTGTGTTATTAACTATTGAAAAACATGTTGAAAAAAGTGATTAATTTGTTACTTTTGATACGCAATAATCAAAACCAATGCAATTCAAATCTATCATCGGTCAGAAAGTTCTGATTGATAAACTAATATCCGGTTACAAAGAAAACCGAGTTGCTCATACTCAATTATTTTTGGGGGATGAGGGCGCCGGGACACTAGCTGTTGCTATTGCCTATTCGCAGTTTTTGATGTGCAATAATAAAATTGATGATGACAGCTGCGGGGTATGTGCTTCATGTGTAAAGTTTGAGAAGTTCGCGCACCCTGATCTTCATTTTTACTTTCCAACAACTACTAATCAGTCAGTAAAAAAAGATCCGAAATCAAGCTTCTTTCTAACGGATTGGAGATCCTATTTATCTGAGCACAAGGGGTATATAACTCTAAATGGGTGGTACGAATACTTGGGCGTTGGGAACAAGCAAGGGATAATACGTAAAGATGATGCAAACGAGATAATTAGCAAAGTATCACTAAAATCTTACGAAGGAAACTATAAAGTAGTAATACTATGGATGGTTGATAAAATGAACGAATCAGCATCAAATAAACTTCTTAAAACCCTCGAAGAGCCACCAAGTAATACACTGTTAATTTTGATTGGTGAAAAATACGAGCAATTACTTCCTACAATTAGATCAAGAGCTCAACTCGTTAAATTTAATCGACTAACCGATGACGACATTTCAAATGAATTAAAAAAAACAGGAATAGATAAAGACCTAGCGGATGATATTTCAGTACTATCAAATGGAAATTGGAACCATGCGCTTGAGATTAAGGAAAATGCCGGTAATAATCAGTTTAACTTCATAACCTTCCGGAAATGGTTAAGGTTGTGTTTTCAGCCAAAAGATTATAGTGAGCTTATTAAGTTTAATCAAGAAATGGCCAAAGTAGGAAGAGAAAAACAGAAGAGCTTTTTAAATTATGGACTTGAAGTTATTCATAATTCTATTCTTCAGAATAACAGCAATGGTAATATAATAAAGAAATCAGGAGAGGAATTAGATTTTACACAGAAGTTTGCGCAGTTCATTAACAAAGCCAATCAGAAAGAAATGTATTTAGCTTTCAATCAGGCTATTTATCATATTGAACGCAATGCACATGCAGGTATTCTTTATTCTGATATGAGTTTTAAATTGATAGATTTAGTCGCTATAGGTCGAAGTTATGCATCTAGATAAAACTAAAACAAATAAACGTGATTAAACGATTTCAAAAATACATACTGCAAAATAATCTTCTAAATAAAGATGATGAAGTATTGCTTGCCATAAGCGGGGGTATAGATTCGATAGTCATGCTTGATTTGTTTTTCAAGAACCGGATGAAATTTGCTATCTCACACTGTAATTTCAAGCTTCGAATGTTTGAATCGGACGATGATGAATTATTTGTAAGGAAATTAGCTCATAAATATAATGTGGATGTTTTTGTAAATTGGTGCAATACTGAAGAATATGCTAAAAGTAATAAACTTTCAATTCAACAAGCAGCCAGAGATTTAAGATATTCGTGGTTTAATCAAGTGTGTTCACATAACAATTATTCAAAAATAGCTGTTGCCCACCATCAAGATGATAGAATAGAGACATTTTTCATAAACTTATTTCGAGGAGCTGGCATAAAAGGTTTAAAGAGTATTCCTGTAATGCGCCAAAACATTATTCGTCCATTAATGTTTGCAACTAGATCGGAAATAGAAGAATATGCAAAAGAACATATGCTTGATTATAGAGAAGATAGCTCAAACAACAAAGATTACTATTTGCGCAACAATATTAGGCATAACCTTATTCCTTTGATGGATGGTATGTCAAAAGGAACAATTAATTCCATCAGAAAAAGCATCGATAATTTAAATGATTCGGATGGCCTAATAAATTCCGTTGTTAGTGAAAAAATTGAACGTCTCTTCATAAGAGAAGCAAACGGAACGAAAAAAATTCAGATTAGTGAGCTTAAGAAACTAGTACCCTTTAAAATATGGATGTATTTCTTATTTAGTAAATTTGGTTTTGTTCGTCAAGTTACAGATGCTCTATCAAATTCTTTGATTGAGGGGACTTCAACAGGACAAAGATATACATCAACAGATTTTGAATTGCTAATTGATCGTGAAAACCTTATACTCAGAGAGGTTGCAAAACAAGCAACCTCTAAAACCTATAATATTTTAGCCAAAGATCCTTACATCACCTCTCCTATAAAAATAAATTTTGATAGATATATAAACAATGAGGAGTTCATATTTAGTGACAAAAAATCGATTGCTTTTTTCGACTCTGACACTTTATCATTTCCATTAACCCTAAGAAAATGGCAAATAGGCGACCGTATTATACCCTTTGGCATGAAAGGTAGCAAACTGATAAGTGATATTCTTATCGACAATAAGGTTAATTCGTTTGAAAAGGAAAATGTTTATGTTATTCTTTCTAATGATAAAATAATATGGTTGGTTGGACATAGGTCTTCAGATGAATTCAAAGTAACAGACTCAACAAAAAATATTCTTACCATGGAGTTAATTAGCAATAATAATGGCTTCGACCTCGAACTATTTAAATAGAATTTTCTACCTGTTTCATTATTTTCTTTCGCAACCCAAAAGCAACATTTAAACTTTATAGGCTGTCAGAAAAGCAAGCAACAATAATTAATTAATTTTGCATGTTCTTTTAAGAAATATAAATATGAATCGAAGTTTAAGCGTAATTACATTTTTACTATTATTTACAACAGGATTATTTGGTCAAATACTTGAGCCTGTAAGTTGGACATTTTCTTCAAATAAATTAAATGAACAAGAATACGAACTTATCTTTAAAGCTGATATTGATCTCCACTGGCATTTATACTCACAGGATATTCCCATGTCGCCTCCAGCAACAGGGTTTACGTTCGCAGAAAACTCAGATTACAAACTTATTGGTGACGTAACCGAGGAAAGTACTGTAATTGAAGAATATGATCCAAATTTTGAAATGGAGCTTAAATATTATGCCCACGAGGCAATATTTAAGCAAAAAATTCAACTATTAAGTAAAGGAACCAAAGTAACTGGTTTTGTTGAATTTATGTGTTGCGATGACACTAAATGCCTACCTCCTACTGAAGTTGATTTTAGTTTTTCTCTAGGAACTCAAGAAAACAACAGCAAATCACAAATCCTTGAACCAGTAAAATGGAATATTACGGCAAATAAAATCGACAACAGTTCTGTTGAATTAATATTTAATGCTAGTATAGATAAAGGATATCATCTTTATTCACTTACAATTCCTGAGGATGGACCACTTCCAACTGTATTTACATTTGAAGAAGCTGAAGCTCACAAACCATCTGGTGGAGTAATTGAAGTAATAGTGCCCATTGAAGAATATGACGACGTATTCGAAATGGATATTAAATTTTTTGAAGATAAAGCATCATTTAAACAAACTTTTAAAATTGATTCGGATCATGAAATAATTCCAATAGTTGGTGAAATTGCATATATGGTTTGTAACGAAGTAGGATGTGTTGCTCTTTACGAAGACTTTGAGTTAGTTTATGACACTGAGCAGGGCACATTAATTGAAGACAAACAAACAGAAGATATTGCAAACTCATTTGAGGGAGGTGATATAACCGGCAAGAAAGCATCATTTTTGGGCTTCTTTTTACTTTCATTTCTCGGCGGTTTAGCTGCAATACTAACACCATGCGTTTTCCCTATGATTCCCATGACAGTTTCATTCTTTATGAAAGATGGTGAAGATAAAGCCAAAGGCAAAATGCAAGCCATTATATATGGGCTTAGCATTATTGCAATTTATGTTTTTATTGGTTCTGTATTAGCAGTTGTAGCTGGGCCTGATATTGCAAATTGGTTAAGTACTCACTGGCTACCTAATATATTATTCTTTGTGATTTTTGTGGTTTTTGCTGCTTCATTTTTTGGGATGTTCGAAATTACACTTCCTTCATGGATGATTAATAAATCGGACCAAAGTGCTGATAAGGGTGGATTTTTAGGACCAGTCTTTATGGCTCTGACCCTTGTTCTTGTTTCCTTTAGTTGTACCGGCCCCATTGTTGGTACTATATTGGTTGAATCGGCTGGTGGTCAGGTACTAAAACCAATCATTGGTATGTTAGGTTTTTCTCTGGCTTTTGCTCTTCCTTTTACACTATTCGCCTTTTTCCCAACATTATTGGCAGGATTACCAAAATCAGGTGGTTGGTTAAATTCAGTTAAAGTTGTACTAGGTTTTCTGGAGCTTGCCCTCGGACTCAAATTTCTTAGTATTGCCGACCAAACTTACCATTGGGGAATCCTCGACAGAGAAATATACCTTGCATCTTGGATAGTTATATTCTTTTTGTTAGGATTATATTTGCTTGGAAAGATCAAATTTGCCCATGATTCAGATGTTCCATTTATATCAGTTCCACGATTATTTTTATCAATAATTGTATTTACATTCGTAGCATACTTAATTCCTGGTATGGTTGGCGCTCCGTTAAAGGCACTGTCAGGGTATTTGCCGCCACAAACAACACATGATTTTGATTTAAATACTGTAATAAGAGAAAACGTAAAAGCTTATGCTATAACATCAAGCTCGGGCGAAAAGGAAGAACTTTGCGAAACTCCAAAATATGGAGAGTTCCTGCACCTCCCCCATGGATTAGAAGGGTATTTTGATTATGACCAGGCATTGGCTTGTGCTAAAGCTCAAAATAAGCCTCTATTTATTGATTTTACCGGTCATGGTTGCGTTAACTGTAGGGAAATGGAATCCAATGTATGGGCTGATCCAAAAGTCCTAAGTCTATTGAGTAATGATTATATTGTAACTGCATTGTACGTAGACGATAAAACTACAATGCCCGAAACTGATTGGTATATCAGTGACTACGATGGTAAAGAAAAGAAGACTATAGGTAAAAAGTATGCAGATAGACAAAAAGCAATGTTCGGTGTAAATGCACAACCATTTTATGTACTACTTAGTCCAGATGGAGAATTGCTAACTCAACCTCGTGCCTACGATTTAGACATCAATGCCTTTGTTAAATTTTTAAAGACCGGATTGGAGAATTTCGAAAAGAATCAATAATTTGAACAAAGTTATTGATTAATCAATCCTTTCAATATTTGCACCTAACAATTGTAGGCGTTTATCAATATTTTGATAGCCACGATCTATTTGTTCAATATTCTCGATAATACTTGTACCCTGTGCTGATAGCGCGGCTATTAGTAATGCAACACCTGCTCTAATATCTGGTGAACTCATCTTAATTCCCCTTAAAGGATACTTATGATTTAGTCCTATAACTGTAGCTCGATGTGGATCACACAAAATAATCTGTGCTCCCATATCAATAAGCTTGTCAACAAAAAATAATCGACTTTCAAACATCTTTTGATGAATTAACACACTTCCTTCAGCATGAATAGCTGTAACCAATACAATACTAATTAAATCAGGAGTAAACCCTGGCCAAGGAGCATCAGCTATGTTCATTATTGATCCATCAATAAAAGTCTCTATTGAATAATTATCATATTTTGGAACAAGAATATCTCTACCTTTTTGAATTACATTAATTCCCAACCTTGAAAAAACATCTGGTATTAACCCAAGGTCATGTAGGTTTACATTTTTAATGATAATTTCAGATTGTGTCATTGCAGCGAGCCCTATGAAACTGCCAACTTCAATCATATCAGCTAACATTGTATGCTCAGTTCCACCAAGACTTGATACGCCATTAATGGTAAGTAAATTTGACCCTATTCCAGCTATACTGGCACCCATCCGTACAAGCATTTTACTAAGCTGAATTACATATGGTTCGCAAGCGGCATTAAAAATAGTTGTTGTACCCTTGGCCATAACTGCTGCCATAAGTATATTAGCCGTTCCAGTAACTGAAGCTTCCTCAAGGAGCATATAGTTTCCGGTCAGGTTTTCAGCTGAAACTATATAGCTCTTTTTATCAGGATCGTATAAAAAGTCAACACCCAGTTTCTGCAAACCAATAAAGTGTGTATCTAACCTTCTTCTGCCAATTTTATCTCCCCCGGGTTGTGGTAAATATCCTTTTCCAAACCTTGCCAAAAGTGGCCCCAATATCATAACACTACCTCGTATACTTGTTGCTTTTTGATAGAAATCCTGGGTTTGTAGATAATCGAGATTTATACATGAAGCATTGAAGACATACTGACTATCTCCCGACTTAATTACTTTAACACCAAGACCTGAGAGCAGGTTTATTAGTTTATTTACGTCTCTAATATCAGGTACATTATTTAAAACTACATCGTCTTCTGTAAGAAGCACAGCACAAATTATCTGTAATGCTTCATTCTTTGCACCTTGGGGAATTATTTCACCACTAAGGGATTTGCCACCTACTATTCTGAAAGCTCCCATCTAATTATATTTATGTATAGTAAATAAACGAAAAAACAACCAATTTATGGTTGTTTTTTACATTTTTTTCTGAATAATCGATTGTGGAAAATTGATCCTGTATGTTACCCACTATTAGATTTAGCTATAAAATAACTATCTATTTTTGGGAGGATAGTTTGTCTTTCTTTTTTTCCCGTAGTTATCTTTGCCCTGCTTATGACCACCTTTTGATGACATTTTTCTTTTCTTATTTTTTGGCCTTTGAATTACTTCGCTAATGGCAATTAGTTGAGCATCTTCTGGGAGTATTAGTTTACCTCCTGATAATTCACTCATATGTTTCCCTATGGTTAAATCATTTACCGACTCACGATTCCATTTCAAATAAGATTTCTTCATTTGATTAGCAATAGCTATAATAAGGGCTTGCTTTTCATCACCCTCCTCGTACTCACATGCTTTTTTTATGATATTTATAATATTCTTGCCATAATGACGAAGAACAATATTCTTATCATTGTAAGCAAGACGATCAGGTTTCCTATTCAATTCTTCTTGGGAAGGTGGGGGAAATGGACTATCAACATCTAGTTTAAAATTAGATATCATATATAGGTGATCCCAAAGTACCCGCTTAAAATCAATTGTATCCTTTATCGACGGATTCATTTGTGCCATCGAAACAATAATTGCATTTGCTGTTTTTGTCCTCTTCTCTTTATCTTCAATAGTAATTGCATAATCAACCATTTTTTGAATATTCCGTCCATATTCAGGAATAATTAGGTGATCACGAGCTGTATTATATTCCATCGGTTTTAGTATGTATTTAAGACCACAAGGTCAGGATAGTTAAATATTTTGCAAAAGTAGTTAAATATTCAAATAATAAAAGGTGTTATTATTTCTTGCCTATTTTGTAATAGTTAAACACCATCACTTATTTTTTAAATAAATACCTGGTAATAAAAATTCCATTGCTATTATTTTCATTTCCAGAATATACTCCCGAAGTTACATCATACAGTTCCCATCCCTCTGCACTTAATTCTTGAATTTTTGTTGTAATACTTAAATCATTTTGTCTGATATTGCTAAAGTTAATGCCTGCTATACTAAAGAAGTTCTTCATTTTAGTTTCTTCCATTTTGCCCTTATCGTCTATTGAAATCATTCTGGATCTTCCTAAACCACCAGGCACTACAGATTCTACAGCAGTAATCTGCAACCATTTTGATCCCTTTGGTTCATCGCCTTGCTTAAATCCATAAAACACAATAATGCTTAGAAACAATAGCGCAATTGTAATTTTGTAAAAAATATTCTTTCTCATATTAGTAAATTTAAAATTGTTTGAAATCAATTAAATCTGATATTTTGATTGACGTTTAGTACATCAAATTAGGTTAGTTCATGTATGCATAACTAAAATTAAAACTCACAAATATGCTCCTCATTGCTATTTTATCATATAGTATGCTTTCGGCAGACTTTCCTTTAAATAATCCCGGCACAGAAACCTTCAACTCTTGCATGTCCTTTTTCTGCTTACTAAATATTTTACTACCATCAGATAATTTCACATAGGTTCTTCGCACAAGTTTTGCCCTACGCCCCTTGAACTTATATTTAAATGTAGCCCAATAACTCAACTCATCATTTTTGTATATAAGTATGTCCTTGGCAACATCACGAAACAATAAAGTAGTTATTACGCTATCAACAGTAAGGGTTTTACCATCAAGCTCAACATTAAATGAACTCAAAGTAAGTTTGTCTTTTATGTCCTGACTATGCAAAGAAACGCAAATAGATAAAACTGCTAATAATAATATCATTCTAAATCTATTCATAATAAACTATTTTAGATGAAATAATTATGCAAGATATAATAAATTATCTTTCAAGAATAAAAATACTGATCGCCAATGATATACATTACATATTACGATTTGTTTAACTCGCCACTAAATGCAATCAATAACTTTGATCGACAGGTAACTTTATTCACAATTATTTGTTCACAAATTTGGTTGTTCGGGAAATAGTTTCTATTTTTGCAGCCCGATTTTAAGGCGTATAAGTAAACTGCTTAAGAAACAATAAGATAGATGAACACATTGAGTTATAAAACAGTTAGTGCAAACCCTAGCACCGTATCTAAAGAATGGGTGCTAATTGATGCTGAGAACGAAATATTAGGAAGAATGGCATCAAATGCTGCTATACTTCTTCGTGGAAAACATAAGCCAAACTATACCCCACATGTTGATTGTGGCGACAACGTTATTATTATTAACGCTGATAAGATAAGGCTTACAGGAAATAAATGGGATGCAAAAGAGTATATTCGCCACAGTGGTTATCCAGGTGGTCAAAGATCTCTTACAGCTAAAGAGTTAATGGAAAAAAAACCAACCGCTATGGTTGAGAAAGCCATTAAAGGAATGCTTCCAAAAAATAAATTAGGAGCTGATCTTTTCCGTAACCTATTTGTTTATGCTGGTCCTGACCATAATCAGGAGGCGCAAAAACCAAAGAAAATAAATTTAAATACAATCAGATAATATACCATGGAAGTAGTTAATGCATTAGGCAGAAGAAAAACTGCAGTAGCCAGGGTTTATCTTCAGGATGGCGATGGAAAAATCACTATAAATAATCGTGATTATAAAGAGTTTTTTCCTACAGCAATCTTACACTATGTTGTAGAACAGCCTTTACAACTCACTGATAATTTAGGCAAATACGACATCAAAGTCAACCTTAAAGGTGGAGGAATCACAGGTCAGGCAGAAGCATTGCGTTTAGGAATTTCCCGCGCACTTGTTAAAATTGACCCTGAGTTTCGTCCTATCTTAAAAGAAAAAGGATTGATGAAGAGAGACCCACGTATGGTTGAACGCAAAAAACCTGGACAACCTAAGGCTCGTAAGAAATTCCAGTTCAGTAAACGATAGTTTTCACACACATTGGAATGAGTTTAGTATCCAAATTACTGTAACCTCCTTGATTAGAGCTATACAGTAATTGAAAAAGAGAATGTAAACAAATAAAAAAATTAAAATGGCACAAGTTAGTTTTGACGAATTACTTGACGCAGGAGTACATTTTGGTCACTTGCGCAGGAAATGGAATCCTAACATGGCTCCTTATATATTTATGGAGCGCAATGGAATCCACATAATCGATCTGTATAAAACACAGGCGAAGCTTGAAGAAGCACAAAAAGCTATTAAACAAATAGCAAAATCAGGACGTAGAATTCTTTTCGTTGCTACAAAAAAGCAAGCGAAATCTTTGGTAGCTGACCTGGTTAAAAAAGTAAATATGCCTTACGTTACTGAGCGTTGGCCAGGTGGTATGCTTACAAACTTTGCGACTATTCGTAAAGCTGTTCGCAAAATGACCAATATTGATAAAATGGCTTCAACAAATTCATGGACCAATCTATCAAAAAGAGAAAGACTTCAAATTACTCGTGAAAGAGCTAAGTTGGAAAAAAACCTTGGTAGTATTGCTGATATGAGTAGACTTCCAGCAGCTCTTTTTATTGTAGATATCAATAAAGAAAAAATTGCAGTAGCTGAAGCAAGAAAATTGAATATCCCTATTTTCGCAATGGTGGATACCAACACAGATCCAACTTTAGTTGATTTTGCTATTCCTGCAAATGATGATGCTTCAAAATCAATTTTCCTAATTGTAAATTCAGCAGTTCAAGCTATTGGAGAAGGATTAAGTGAGCGCAAATTAGCCAAAGAAAAGCAAGATGTTATTGAGGAAGCTACAACAAACATTGAGGATGTAGATATAAAATCAAAATCTGAAGCTATTGTTAATGCTGAAGCAGATGCTGACAAATCAGCCGAAAAAGGTACTGAAAAAACCGTTGAGGGAAAACCTAAACGTAAGAGGAAACCTATTTCTAAAAATAATTAACTGGTAATAACTTGTAAATATATAAGAGATGAAAATAACTGCCCAACAAGTAAATGAACTAAGAAAACGTACCGGAGCTGGTATGATGGATTGCAAAAAAGCCTTGGTTGAAACAGAAGGTGATATGGATAAAGCAATTGACGTTCTTAGGAAAAAGGGTCAAAAAGTTGCAGCCAAACGTGCTGATCGTGATGCAGCTGACGGTGTTGTACTTGCAAAAGTAAGCGCTGATGGTAAATATGCTGCAGCGGTTATGGTTAACTGTGAAACAGATTTTGTAGCAAAAAATACTGACTTTATTGCATTTACACAAAAAGTTCTTGATTGTGCAATTGAAAATAAAGCAAAAAACATCGATGCTCTTAATGCACTAGTTATTGATGGAAGTACTGTAAATGAATTAATAACTGAACAAACAGGTGTAATTGGAGAAAAAATTCAGTTGGGCCGTTTTGAAGTTGTTGAATCAGAAGGCACATATGCTTATATCCATCCTGGTAACCGCATTGCTACTATCGCCGGACTTAATAAATGTGATGATTCTTTAGCTGAAGCAGGTAAAAATATAGTAATGCAAATTGCTGCTATGGATCCTGTAGCTTTGAATAAAGAAAGTATTTCGGAAGAAATAATTAATCGTGAGATTGAAATTGGAAAAGACCAAGCTCGTCAAGAAGGTAAACCTGAGGAAATGCTAGAAAGAATAGCCATGGGTAAATTAAACAAATTCTACAAAGAAAGTACTTTGTTAAACCAGGCTTTCATAAAAGACTCTAAGAAATCTGTAAGTCAGTATCTACAAGAAATTGAAAAAGGATTAACTGTAACTGATTTTAAAAGATTAGCATTAGCATAATCTAAATACAAAGTTATTGGAAGCCGATTCGATTGAATCGGCTTTTTTTGTGTAATTATTTTGCATAATTTAGCAAAAACAAGATTGCAAAATTGGATGATCAATAAACTACATTATTTGGGTTATGTTAAAAAAACAGCTGAAATAAATAGTAAGCTAGTTATCATATTCCTTGCATTATTTTTTGCCACACCAGCTTTCTCGCAACATATTAATAAATCAAGTAAGTATAGGGTTGATGATATAAAAAACAGATTTTATCTTAGAATTGGGTTTTCAACACCAGCATGGAAGTATTATGGTTATAACAATGCTAACGAACTTAAAAGCGCATTAAATGTAGAATCTAAAATAGGAGCCAATTTTGAGATAGGCTCAATATTTATGCTTAACCGGATAAATCTTGGACCAGGTCTTAGGTTTGGTATAAATACTGATTATATATCATTCAAAGCTCAAGTATTCAACTTGCCTGGAACAGAAAATCTTTACAATCTATTTATTGGATCAAAAATAGGACCTTCACTAACATATATGCCTGAAAGAGGTTTATCATTTGATATATATGCTAAACTAAACCCAGTTTGGGTTGGTTCAATTTACTATAATAAACAAGATTATGAAGCAGGCTTGGACACATACCTTGGCTATGTGCAATTAATGTACTCTTTTGGTATAAATGTAAAACTAGCTTTCTTGATGGTTGGTTTTGAATATGAAATAGGTAGCCTAGCCCTGAAAAATACATCAGAAGGAGTTTACTGGGGTAATGCAACTGATCCAAATAGCAAACTTACTCCAATGCCAGGCTTTAATTTAACACTAGGCTTAAGTTTTTGAGTAAATCTATTATTTCACCTTTTCAATCTATTTTGAATTTTTTGTATATTTTAGCAAATATGAACCTCATAATATCCAACCTCAAAACAACAGAAACCTTCTATCTATAATATCATTATCATGAACAAAACACTTACCCTAATAATAGCCATAACTATCTCTTTAACATCCTTTTCACAGGATCATGAGTCTGGAGATATCAACAAAAAATCATATGTTCGTATTGGCCTTTCTACACCATCATGGCAATACTATGGATTTAATAACAAGAGTGATATGACTGAGAATATTTCCGAATTCTTATTTGAAAAGAATCCAGACTTAATGCACTCTGAATTAAAAGGAAGAATAGGTGGTATTTTTGAAGTAGGCATGATTTTCCCACTTAATAGTTTAAACGTAGGCAATCATCTAAGATTTGGTATTAATGTTGACTGGCTAACTTTAAAAGCACAGGTTTTTAACCTACAAGGATCAAAAAACATTTATAATGCATTTGCATCTTCAAAAATTGGACCATCTTTCACTTATGCACCTAAAAAAGCAATTGCGTTTGATGTTTATGCAAAAATAAACTCTGTATGGGCTTCAGCTATATATAACAATCACCAAGATGCAGATGGAAACATTGACATATATCGTGGTTTTGTGCAGTTTATGTATTCAGCTGGAGTTAATGTTAAACTTGCTGTTATAATGATTGGTTTCGAATATGAATTTGGAAGTTTAAAGCTTAAAAATAGTGATTCGGAGTATTATGGAAATGCTAATAGTAATAGCACAAAAACTCCAATGTCAGGTTTTAATGCTACCGTTGGATTCTGCTTCTAAGACAAGAATAATATTTTGATAATTAATCCCTAACTTAAGTAAAAAACTATAATTTTTCTCAATTCAAATACCTGATATTTGTATTTTTGCATTTCAATAATTTTTTTGAATAAAAATGGATTTTACAAATCAATTAAATTGCGTAATCACACAATCAGTTCAGGTATCACCGATTATGAAAATTATAAAGGTTAAACCTGATGGCTGGAATTTTCCATCGTTCGAAGCAGGCCAGTTTGTTGCACTTGGACTACCCCCAAATGCTCCTCGATGTAACGCTGCAACCGATGAATACGAATCACCTAAACCCGACAAGCTTATACGTAGAGCATATTCTATTGCTTCATCATCAACTGATGACACAATCGAATTTTATGTAACACTTGTTCATTCGGGTCATTTAACCCCAAGACTTTTTGAATTGGCTATTGGTGATCGCATATGGATGGGAAAGAAAGCTGTGGGTATGTTTACACTTGATGAAATCGCACCTGACAGAAACGTTGTACTGGTAGCAACAGGTACTGGGGTTGCACCTTATATGAGCATGTTGCGTTCAAATGCATTAAAGAGATCAGGCAAAATTGTTGTAGTTCATGGAGCAGCAAATAGTTGGGATTTGGGATATTCATCCGAATTGAAGTTGTTGTCGAGCATGTTTCCAAACTTCCATTATCACCCTACTATTACTGAACCAGAAAAAGAACCATCGGGTTGGGATGGTGATACCAGATTTATTGGCGACATATGGGAATCAGGATTAGTTGATAAATTAGTTGGAACAAAACCTTTGCCAAACAATTCTGATGTTTTTTTATGTGGAAACCCCAGAATGGTTGATGGAATGAAAGAGATGCTTTACAAAGACGGATTTAAAGATCATAAAAAGAAGAGTCCTGGCGAAATTCATGCTGAGGAATTTTAAAAAAAATATTATGGAAAATGATGATATTGTATGCAATTGCATGCAAATAACAAAAGGTGAAATTATTGAGGCCATTAAAGCAGGAAACCTAAAAACAATTGAAGATATTGGCGATGAAACCGAAGCCGGAACTGTATGTGGAAGTTGCCATGATGATATTGAAGATATAATAACAGAAGTTGTAAGATAAAAACATCTTTCATCATCAAGACTAAAGGCCTTATTTACTATCAGTAGATGAGGCTTTTCAGTTTAAACTCAATTATAATTAACCCAAAAAGATTTTAATATTTATATAACCTTTAGCTACATTTGCAGATATGAACTACCCAGCTAATTTCGAGCAAAAAATAGGCTTTGATGCAATTAAAAAGCATATATCCCAATTGTGCATAAGCACCATGGGGCAACATTTTGTTAATAAACTCAAATTTACATCAAACTACAATGTGATAAAAAAGCTATTGGATCAATCCTCTGAATTTGTTCATTTATTAACCAGTGGCAACACATTTCCGGCAAAGGACTTCATAGATTTGCGTCAAGATCTTTCACAACTCAAAACTCCCGGCAGCTATATTGAACAAGAAGTACTATTTAATCTCAAAGCATCACTTTTCGTAATAAACGAAATAATTATTTACTTCGAAAACACCGAAGATGAAGAATACCCCCAATTAAAAAGTTTAGTAGATCAAGTATATTTTCCCGTTGAACTATTACCTGAGGCTGAACGTATAATTGATGAAAAAGGTAATATAAGAGATAATGCTTCTGAGAATTTAAAAAGAATCCGTCAGAGTATAATTGCCAAACAAAAAAAAGTATTTCGTGAGACGAAAAAGGCCTTTGAAAATGCAAAAAAATCTGGTTTCGTTCCTGATAATTCTGAAGTTACCATTAGAAACGGCCGATCTGTTATCCCACTAAAGGTTGCCGACAAAAGATCGATTGGAGGAATAATCCATGATGAATCGGCTACCGGACAAACCGTATTTGTTGAAGCTCCTATATCATTTGAAATAAATAATGAGATTAGAGAGCTGGAGAGTGAAGAAAGAAGAGAGGTTATCAAAATACTAGTAGTTTTCACTGATAAACTCAGACCTTCAATACCTGATTTATTTGATGCTTATAGGTTTTTGGGCTTAATAGATTTTATACGAGCAAAGGCATTGTTTTCAATACAAACAAAAGCCAGCCAACCAACTATCTCCAAAACGAAATCATTAGAATTAAAAGATGCAAAACACCCCCTACTATACCTAACTCTAAAGGAACAACAAAAATCGGTTATTCCTCTGGAATTATATCTATCAGCCGAAAATAGAATATTAATCATCTCCGGCCCAAATGCCGGAGGTAAATCAATTTGTTTAAAAACAGTTGGTATTCTTCAGTATATGTTACAAGTTGGTCTGCTTGTTTGTGCATCCCCTGATAGTATTTTTAAATTATTTGATAACCTTTTCATAGATATTGGTGACGAACAATCACTTGAAAATGATCTTAGCACCTACAGCTCTCATCTGTTGAACATGAAATACTTCCTACGTCATTCAAATAATAAGACATTAGTATTAATAGATGAATTTGGAACTGGAACTGAACCTCAACTTGGAGGGTCAATTGCTGAGGCAACACTCGAGCAATTGAATAACAAGCAAACTTACGGAGTAATTACAACCCACTATACTAACATAAAACTTGCTGCTGAACGAATGAACGGTTTAGTAAACGGGGCTATGCTCTTCGACTCAAAAGAAATGCAGCCTCTTTACAAATTACAAATTGGAAAACCAGGGAGTTCATTTGCCTTTGAAATTGCCAGAAAGATTGGGTTTCCTGAGAATGTACTAAATATTGCAAAAAAGAAGAGCGGAGGAAAACATGTTAGGTTTGATCAACAATTGCAGCAACTCGAAATTGATAAAATCAAACTTCAAAAGCAACAGCAAAAAATTGATTCAACCGATGACAATCTTAATCGGATGGTAGATAAATATAATGAGTTACTCTCAAGTCTTGAAAAATCAAAAAAACAAATAATAAAAGAAGCGAATGAAGAAGCTTTAACAATAATTGAATCATCAAACAAAGCTGTTGAAAAAACGATCCGTGATATAAAAGAAGCTGAAGCTGATAAGACCAAAACACGTGAAATAAGAAGTGAGCTGGTTAAGAAAAAAGAAGAATTAATTGATTTTAAAGATGTAGGAAACAAGAATCAAGAGACAAGGGGCAAGAAACAAGATAAAAGAGGCAAGAAAAAGGAAACAATAGCTAAAAAGAAATTGCCAAAACAAATTGTTGATAATAAACCAATTTCTCCTGGTAATTATGTTAAGGTGAAAGAATCTAATATTATTGGAGAACTTATATCTTTAAAGGGTGATGACGCCGTTATTAATGTAAACGATGTTAAACTTAAAACCTCACTGTCAAAACTTGAGAAAGCACAAGCTCCCAAACAAACTACCTCAAAGCGTAAAGGATATAATGATATTGTTAGTGATATAAATCAGAAAGCTGCAAATTTCCAATTAAGCCTTGACTTGAGAGGTAAAAGAGCTGATGAAGCAATGTCATTGCTACAGAAATATATTGACGAAGCAATACTACTAAATATGAGTGAAGTTAGCATACTTCATGGTAAAGGCTGGGGAATCCTCAGAGAAATAATTAGAGAATACTTGCAAAGTGTAGATGAGATCAAAAGATTTGGTGATGCTCCATTAGATATGGGTGGTTCGGGAATAACAAAAATCTATTTCTAATTCATTGCTAATGCTTATCACAAGTTATTATTAACTTTGTTATGTTAAAACAAATATTACCCTAATCAATAAAAAATGATACTCGAGGAGCTAGGATACAATGAGAAATTCGAAAATTATCGTTTAAACCAAAAACTAGATACATTTGATGTAGGACGTGTAATCTTAGAACATAAAGAACGATATGCTGTAAGAACAAAGGATATTGAATATGATGCTGAAATAATTGGAAATTTAAGATATTCCGCAACCAAAAGATCAGACTTCCCAGCTGTGGGAGATTGGGTTGCCATATCTGAATACGATGAAAACAAAGTACTTATTCATGCCATCTTCCCTAGGCAAACAATAATTGAACGACAAGCAGTTGGCAAACAGGGAGAAAAGCAAATTATTGCCACTAATATCGATTTTGCATTTATTATACAATCTGTTGACAGAGATTTCAATATAAACCGTATCGAGAGATATTTGGCAATTTGTAATATATCAAACGTAACCCCAATAATTATCCTTAACAAAATAGACTTGATAGATGAGGTTGAATTATCAAACTTAGTAAATAGTGTTGAGGAAAGAGTAAAAGATATTTCTGTCATTTCAATTAGCAATGAGTCAAACATTGGTATCGATTTACTAAAAGAAAAGATAGTAGCAGGTAAAACTTATTGCTTATTGGGTTCATCAGGAGTGGGAAAATCAACCCTGCTAAATAACCTTTCAGGTAAACAACAAATGAAAACTAACACAATTAGCGCTAGCAGTAATAAAGGGAGACACGTTACAACTCACAGAGAGTTAATTGTTCTGGAAAACGGTGGAATTTTAATTGATAATCCAGGGATGCGAGAAGTTGGCATAACCGAATCAGATGGTGGGTTGGATAACACTTTCGCGAAAATTGCCTTACTCTCGAATGATTGTAAATTCAAAGATTGTACGCATACAAATGAAGTTGGTTGTGCAGTTATTGCTGCGGTTGATAATGAAGAAATTGATGGAGATTCCTATAATAATTATCAAAAAATGGAAAGGGAAAAGGAGCACTTTGAATCAACAGTTGCCGAAAAACGAAAAAAAGATAAAGATTTTGGTAAAATGATCAAACGTCATAAAAAATCAAGAAAGAATAAGAAGTTCTAACCTCACTTAAATTTTAAACTAGTTGGTAGTATCCCACTCAAGCATAATATATTTTCACTAGGCAACAACTAAACAAAATTTTAGTTAACTTTGCTAGAAATTAGTATGTTCATACATATGTACATATAATCACAGGTATTTGTAACTGATTATATAATTGTACATTATCAAAAATAGATTGCATGAAAAAAAAGAAAATTATATTTTTTGCGATATCGTTTTTTGCTGTATTTCATCTATTTAGCCAGCAACGAACCATAACCGGAACCGTAACTGACAACTCTGATGGAAGTACAATTCCAGGTGTCGCAATTCGGGCAATTGGCACCGACAATGGTGCTGTTACGGATATTAACGGCAACTATAGTCTAACAATAAACGAGTCGGTCCTTAAGTTGGAGTTCAGCTTTATGGGTATGAGAACCGAAGAAGTTGAGATTACGTCTGCCAATGTAATAAATGTACAGATGGAAAGCGATAATTTTGGTTTGGATGAAGTTGTTGTAATTGGTTATGGATCTGTAAAAAAAAGCGATTTGACTGGCTCAGTAGCTCTTGTAAATATGGATGATCTTTCCGAGGTTCCGGCAAGTTCATTCGATAAAAAAATGCAAGGACGAGTTGCAGGAGTTCAGGTAACTGCACTTTCTGGACAACCTGGTGGAGCTACTTCAATGAAGATAAGAGGAGCAAATTCAATTATGTCAGGTACCGAGCCACTATACGTAATTGATGGAGTTCTAATGGATGGGCAACAAAATTTTTCGTGGATCGGAAGTCCTTCTGAAAATGGCTTAAGTTCCATTAACCCTAACGATATCGAGTCCATTAATATTCTTAAGGATGCATCGGCCACTGCTATTTATGGAGCTCGTGGTGCAAATGGTGTTGTTATTGTAACCACAAAAAAAGGTAAAATTGGAAAAGACAAAATCTCCTTCAAAGCATATATTGGTATGCAACAAAAAGCATCAAGCATCGATGTTATGAATGCATCTCAGTTTGCAATTTTATATGATGAAGCCGGATATAATGCCAACCCATCTGGTTATACTCCACTATATCCTAATCCGGATTCACTTGGAGCTGGAACCGATTGGCAAAAAGAAATATATAGGGATGCCCCTATTCAGAATTATCAACTCAGTTTATCAGGAGGAAACGAAAAAACACAATACACGGTTAGCGGCGATTACTTCTTACAAGATGGTATTATTGTTGGATCTGACTTTACTCGATATAGTTTTAGAGCAACACTTGATCGAAAAGTAAATAAACGTTTAAAATTTGGAACATCACTTGGATATAACAAAACCAAAAACAATACTGTTCCAACCGATACACCTGGTGGTTTCTTTCCGGGAGTTGTAAATACGGCCCTAACTTTCAACCCCACAGCACCTGTCTACGACTCAGAAGGTAACTATACATTAACGGATCCTAATGCTGATGCCTGGCTCGACAACCCAGTAGCGGTAACACGAACAGTTGACGCTGTGAGCAATATTAATAGGTTTATCGGGAACATCTTTCTTGAATATGAAATAATTAAAGCACTCAAATTCAAAACCAGTTTAGCAACTGATATCTATCATCAAACACAGGATATGTATACTCCACGTACAGTATATTCAGGATCATTTAATGATGGACAGGCACGATTTGCTACAACCAATCTACAAACAATACTCAGTGAAAACACATTGACTTACAATAAACTAGTCGGAAGTATCCACCAAATCAATGCTGTTGTAGGTATGACATTCCAAAAAAAAGATAGCAGAAGTTATATAAATATTTCAACAGGATTTCCAAATGATGTGTTAGGATATTATGGCATTCAAAATGCTGAAAATATGCCAAATATATACGCATCCTTTGGCGAAAATGCCATTCTTTCTTACCTAGGAAGAGTAAACTATAACCTAAATCAGAAATACCTATTTACTGTAACAGGAAGAATTGATGGTTCATCTCGATTTGGTAGTAATTACAGATATGCTTTTTTTCCATCAGCAGCCATTGCATGGAGATTGATAGAAGAAAACTTTGTAAAAGACCTTGGTTTTTTTACAGATCTTAAACTAAGAGTAAGCTACGGCCGTAGTGGTAATGATATGTTCCCAGATTATCAGTACATAAGTACAATTTCAGGTGTAATGTACTATTTCAACGGTGGATATCCGGCATCTGGATTTGCACCTGATATACCAGCAAATGCAAATTTGAAATGGGAAAAAACCGATCAACTCGACATAGGAATTGATTTAGGCTTTATTGATAATAGAGTTGCCATAACAGCTGATTATTATATTAAAAACACTACAGACATGTTATATTTCTCAGGACTACCTTATACAACAGGGTTTTCGGGTTATTATAAAAACATTGGAAATATTCAAAATTCCGGAGTAGAATTAAACTTAAGAACTGCAAACCTGGTAAATAGATTTAAGTGGAATACAGATTTCAATATTTCGTTTAATAGGAATAAAATAATCGATCTGGGCGGACAAACTCTATATATTAATAATGACACTTATAAACTTAAAATTGGAGCATGGTCAGTTATCGAGGAAGGAGAGCAACTTGGAAGTTTTTATGGTTTAGAAGCAGATGGTATTTGGCAACTGGATGAAGCATCTGAAGCCTCAGTTTATGGTATGCAACCAGGCGATTTTAAGTATGTTGACAAAAACAATGATGGTAAAATTGATGCAGAAGATAGAAGTATAATTGGACATGCACTACCTAAGTTTTTCTGGGGTCTTAATAATTCATTCTCTTATGATAAATTGTCCTTAAGTATATTTATACAAGGACAACATGGAAATGAAATCATGAATAGTAATCGATTTGAACTTGAGTCGGGGAATGGGCTGTCAAACGCTTCAACAAACATGCTTGACAGATGGACTCCTGAAAACCCCAGCAACGAATATCCCAGGGCAAATAGAAATGCAGACTATCTTCATATGTCTGATCGATATCTTGAAGATGGGTCGTATATCAGAATTAAAACAATTACACTTTCCTATACTCTGCCATCAAAATGGATGCAATCCTTGAAAATTGATGATGTTCGATTTTATGTAACAGCCGAAAACATGTTTACATTCACAAGCTATACTGGATTTGATCCCGAAGTTAGTCGTTATGGGTTTGATAACACACGTATGGGTTATGATTATGGTGGGTACCCATCTTCAAAATCATATATTCTAGGAGTAATACTTAACTTTTAAACCACTGCATCATGAAAAAGACAACTATTATAACTCTGAGTATTTTTTTATTACTAATTGTATCATGTCAAAAACAGCTTGAGCTTGAGCCATATAGTATCTACTACGATAATTACTATAAAACTCAAGAAGATGCAATTGGCGCAATTAACGCAGCATACAGCCCATTAACTCATGTAAATCAATACAATAGTTATTTATGGCTTATACAGGATGTATCATCCGATGATTGCATTTCCCGACCGACGTTGAATGATCCAAATATTCATCAATTCAATAAATATGATATTCAATCCACAAATACATACTTAGATGGTATCTGGAAAGGATCTTACTTGGGAATTTCTCGCACAAATATTGTATTGCTAAAAGTGCCGGAAATAGAGATGGATTCTTCACTTAAGCAGCGAATACTTGGTGAAGCAAGATTCTTGAGAGGATTATACTATTTTAACCTGGTTAGATTATTTGGTGATGTACCATTGGTTGTTAAACCTTTATCACAGAATTTGACAGATGATGAGGTTTATGTTTTCAGAGCACCTAAAGATGAAGTATACGACCAGATTATTGAAGATTTTACTGTTGCTGCAGAGCTATGCCCAACAAAATATTATGTAAATTCTGATAAAGGTAGGGCAACAAAGGGAGCAGCATTATCATTTTTAGCAAATACTCATCTAACAATAGGTAATTGGGACAAAGCCGCTGCCGCTGCATACGATGTTATGGAACTTGGCATATATGACTTATATCCTGATTATTCTTCTAATTTTAAAGACATAAACAGAAATGGAAAAGAATCAATTTTTGCTGCTCAATTTTATTCAGCTGTAACGAGTCAACAAAATCAAATTGTAATAAGTGGTCTTCCACTAATTCCAGGAACATTTTCTGCGGGTGTTGAAATAATGCTTCCAACAGAAGACTTACTTAGCAGTTTTGAAGAAGGAGACCATAGAAAAGAAGTAACATTTTTTGACCATTATTGGTTTGATACATTTGAACCTCATATATGGAAACACTGGGATCAGGATACTTATGAACCGGATCAAACTGCCCAATGTGGATCAAACTTTGCTATCGTTCGTTATTCAGAAATATTGCTGATTTATGCTGAAGCAACAAATGAAATTTCAGGTCCAACAGCCGAAGCTTATGATGCTATTAACAAAGTGAGAGAACGTGCTCGTAACGGAAATGAAAATGTATTACCCGATTTATCAGGTCTATCTCAAGACGAATTCAGGAATGCAGTATTGCATGAAAGGAGAGTAGAATTTGTAAATGAAGGCAAAAGATGGTATGATTTGGTAAGGACAAACAATCTTATTGAATATGTTAAACGGGCCAAAGGTGATATTACTAATCCTCAGGAATTTAACTATGTATTTCCCATTCCTCAGCGTGAGGTGGACATGAACAAGAATCTTGTTCAAAACCCTAATTATCAGTAATCTAAATAACTATCACTTATTAAAACTATTTCATTTGAAATCAAATTTTAACAAATACCCTTCGATTCAACTTCGAAAAAGCACTGAAGAATGTTACATTGGATGGAAATCCATTTGTAAACACCTCACCGACCACACTAATAAGTTTGAAAAAAATATTTTTGTTATTGATTGTTATCAGGGTACAATGGAAGAAGACATTCTCGATCCCTTTGTTAAGGGATTAAATCCTGATCATATTTTTCTCTCCAGAGATGTTATGCTTTCAGAAACAGATATCCTCAATCTAACAAAGGATGATGTCACAGAGGATCGCATCTTTGGTTTCATGACTCGGTTAAATTTGATTCAGTTTTTTGATCCTGACAAAATAGTAACCACCAAAAATCAAATCAAAGAAATAAAATCTGGCAATATATTAATTCTGGGTATTGGTGCTTCACTTTTAACTGATGAACCAAATACGCTAGTATATGCTGACATGGCAAGGTGGGAAATCCAACTTCGAATGAGGCGAAATGAAATTAGTAACCTTGGAATAAAAAACAATACAGATAGTTTTGAAAAACAATATAAAAGAGGATACTTTGTTGATTGGCGCGTTTGTGACCGTCACAAAAAGAAACTAATTAATAGCTGGGATTTTGTCCTCGACACAAATAAACCATCTCAACCAAAGCTGGTATCGGGTTCAATCATTCGTGAGGGACTTACTAAAGCCACTCATCAACCTTTTAGTCCAGTACCTTACTTCGATGCTGGTCCTTGGGGTGGCCAATGGATGAAAGAAGTATGCGGCCTGGATAAAGATGCAGAAAATTATGCATGGTGTTTTAACTGTGTACCTGAAGAAAATAGTCTATTACTTTCATTTGGTGATATAAAATTTGAATTGCCTTCAATAAATATTGTTTTTTATAAACCAGTTGAACTATTAGGTGAAGCTGTTTATGGCAGGTTTGGAGATGAATTTCCAATTCGATTTGATTTTCTGGATACCATAGGAGGTGGTAACTTAAGTCTTCAGGTTCATCCTGTTACTGAATATATTCAAGAAAAATTTGGACTACACTATACACAAGACGAAAGTTACTATATACTTGATGCAGAAGAAGATGCTGTTGTTTATCTTGGACTTAAAGAAGGAGTTGTTGGAAATGAAATGATTGATGATTTGAAGAAGTCACAACAAGATAATCGTAAATTTCCAGATCATAAACATATAGAAAAATGGCCAGCAAAAAAACACGACCATTTTCTAATTCCAGCAGGAACTGTGCATTGCTCGGGTAGAAATAGCATGGTACTCGAAATTAGCTCAACACCATATATCTTCACCTTTAAACTTTGGGATTGGGGACGACTGGGCATGGATGGCCGTCCACGACCTATAAACATCGAGCACGGGAAAAATGTTATACAGTGGGAAAGAACAAGAGATTGGACATCAGCAAACCTAATTAATCAAATTAGTGATATTGAATCAGGAGATGGTTGGAAAAGTGAAAAAACAGGATTACATGAACGTGAATTCATCGAAACCCACCGTCATTGGTTTTCAAAACCGATAACTCATCATAGAAAATCAGGAGTACAGGTTTTCAATGTTATTGAGGGCCGTGAGGTAATAGTTGAAAGCACCTGTGGATTATTTGAGTCAATGATATTTCACTATGCTGAGACCTTCATAGTTCCAGCAGCAGCAGGTGATATCATAATCTCACCACATGGCGAATCCATTGGAAAAAAATGCGGAACAGTTCTGGCATATGTCAGAACCCAATAATCCATAACTATTTGAAATATTGAAAAAAACTATATGAAACAGAAAACATCTTCAAAAATCTTTTTGCCGGTAATATTCTCATTCTTTGTAATGGGCTTTGTTGATTTGGTGGGAGTAGCAACAGGTTATGTAAAACAAGATTTTAATCTATCAGATAAGGTAGCACAATTAATTCCTTTTATGGTTTTTATTTGGTTTGCGCTAATGTCAATTCCAACAGGGGTATTTCAAGATAGAAAAGGAAAAAAATTAACGGTAAATATTGGTATGATTCTCACAGGATTGGGGTTGCTGGTTCCATTTGTATACTATACACTACCAACTGCACTTGTGGGATTTGCTCTTCTTGGAATTGGGAACACAATACTCCAAGTAAGCGCAAACCCATTACTTATTGACATTTCATCAAAAGATACAAAGGCAGCAAACTTAAGTTTATCCCAACTTATTAAGGCCATTGCCAGTATGTTAGGACCTATGGTTACAGCTGGTCTGGCACTGTACATGGGAAACTGGAAATTGGTATTTCCAATATTTGCCACAATTTCATTCATCTCAGCATTTTGGCTTAGCAGAGTAAAAATAGAAGAATCAAAACCAAAAAAAGCACCAGCAACATTTAGAAGTTCTTTTGCATTATTAAGAAACACCTATATACTGATTACAATTATTGCAATATTTTTTATGGTAGGATTCGATGTTGCCATGAATACCAACATTGCTAATTTCCTAACTACAAAGTTTTCCATAAGTCTTGAAGCTGCAAGTATGGGGATTGTAATATACTTCTCATCTCTAATGGCTGGCAGGGCTATTGGTGCAATACTTCTTCGAAAGATCAATATCAAAATATTCATGGTTGTAAGTACGCTGCTTGCGATAATTGGTCTGGTAGGTTTAATTTTTTCTGAAAATCTACTAGTTACGCAGATACTTATTTTTGTTTCTGGATTTGGCTTCTCAAATGTTTTTCCGATTATGTTCGCTCTTATAGTAGAAAAAAAACCAGATTATGCAAATGAGTTATCGGGATTAATAATATTAGCAGTAAGTGGTGGAGCAATTATACCACCAATTGTTGGGTTTTTTAGTGATTTGTTCGGAGTAATAGCAACCATATATGTCCTAATTTTCTGTATGCTTTATATTGCATATGCATCCTATTATATAATAAAAACCGACTAAATGAACCCAAATACTGATAGTAGAGTTATACTAACACTTGATGCCGGTGGTACAAATTTTGTATTTTCAGCAATTCAGGCAAATATTGCAATTGTTGAACCCATAAACCTTCCTTCAGAGGCGCACAATCTTGAAAAATGCATAGGAAATATTATAGCTGGTTTTTTAAGGATACAAGCAACTATACCGAAAGCAGCTAGTGCCATAAGTTTTGCATTTCCGGGTCCTGCTGATTATGCCAAAGGAATAATTGGTAACCTTCCAAATTTCGAAGCTTTCAATGGGAATATCCCCCTGGGAGCAATTTTGGAAAATAGATTTGGAATACCTGTATATATAAATAATGATGGTAATTTATTCGCTTATGGAGAAGCTCTTAGTGGATTTCTTCCCGAGATTAATAGGAAAATCATTGAACATGGTGGAATTAAACAATATCAAAACTTAATAGGATTAACCCTTGGAACTGGTTTTGGGGGTGGTATTGTTCTTAATAAAACTCTTGTTATTGGTGACAGCGGTTGTGGTGCTGAAGTCCACAACAGCTTAAACAAGTTCGACAATAACTGGAATGCTGAAGAAAGTATTAGCACACGAGCAATCCAAAGAGTCTATTCAGAAGAAACTGGAAATGATTTCAATCCAGCAATTATGCCCAAAGACATTGCAAATATTGCCAATGGGTTATCAAATGGAGATAGAAATGCAGCAATCGTAGCCTTTGAAAAGTTTGGAGAAGCATTGGGCAGTTCAATTTCGAATATTCTTACACTTATTGATGGTATTGTAGTATTGGGTGGTGGAATTACAGCTGCATGGGATCTTTTTTCACCATCTCTATTTAAAGAAGTTAATCGAAATTACTTTCACTTCACTGGATCTGAAAATGACAGGTTATCATTTAAGGTCTTTGATCTGGAAAACTCATCACAATTTAACAGTTTTGCGATGGGAAAAGTTGAAAAAATAAATATTCCAGGTAATGGTACGATTGAATTTGACAATATGCCTCGAGCAGGAATAGGTATCTCCAAACTTGGAGCGAGTCACTCAATATCACTTGGAGCATACACCTATGCATTACAACAATTGGATAATAACTAGAAATATGAAAAGAATCATAACAATTTCATTATCAATATTTATAGTATTAAGCATATTTGGGCAAAACCCAAGAAGTCAGAAATCACCTGTTAATTACGTTGATCCTTTAATGGGAACCACATTTGCTCGGTGGATGCTATTTCCGGGAGTTACAATGCCTTTTGGCATGGTGAAACTCAGTCCGGATAATCAACGAAAAGGTTGGAAAGCAGGTTATGAATACAAAATTCTCAACATAGCGGGGTTCTCACATTTACACTCCTGGACTATGGGAGGATTACTAACCATGCCAACCAATGGTCCACTTAAGATAAATCCTGGTACTGAAACCAACCCCGACCTTGGATATAGATCAAGATTTAGTCATAACAATGAGACTGCTCAAGCTGGTTATTATCAGGTATACCTTGAAGATTATGGTATTAACGCTGAACTTACATCAACCACCAGAGCAGGATTCCAACGATATACCTTCCCAAAATCCAATTCATCGCGAATACTAATTGATTTAAAGATTCCTACAGAATATAGCTATGAGATTTTCGAAGCGAAGATTACAAAAGTGAGTAAAGCAGAAATAGAAGGATATACTGTTCAACAAAGCCTAAGAGGTGCAAACTACAATGAGTTTAAATTAAATTTTGTTATCAGGTTTAATAAACCATTTACTTCATTCAACGGTTGGATTAGAGAAGAGATGTTTAAAAACACCGATGAAATTCATCTGATTTTCGGCGATGACGACGTTGGTGCATATTTGACTTTCGAGACCAAAGAAGGTGAACAAATACTTATGCAATCAGGAATTTCGCTGGTTAGCATTGCACAGGCAAGATTAAACCTTGGGATAGAAATGGGTCCCTTTAATTGGGATTTTGACGCAGCAAAACAAAACAATCAGAATACATGGAACGAATTGTTGGGGACCATTAAGGTTGAAGGAGGTTCTGAAACCAACATTAAAAAGTTCTATACTAATATGTATAGAGCTTATGCAAGTCGCACAATATGGAGTGATGTAAATGGGAAATATGTTGATATGTATGAAAAGGTTCAACAATTATCAAATCCAAAGGACGTTGTTTATGGAGGTGATGCTTTTTGGAATACTTTCTGGAATCTAAATCAATTGTGGACATTACAACATCCTGAGATTGCAAACAGTTGGGTACGTTCATTACTTGAGATTAATGATAAAGGTGGATGGCTCCCAAAAGGGCCAACAGGTATTGAATATTCAAGTATTATGGTGGCTTCACACGAAATACCATTAATAGTTAGCGCATATCAAAAGGGTATACGAAACTATGATATTAATAAAGCCTATGGTGCAATTCGTCATAATCAAATGGAGCAGGGCAAACCTCACTCTGGTGGAGGACTGGTTGGTAACCGACATCTTGAATCATATATGAAATATGGTTTCGTACCAAACGAAGAGGGACCTGTAAGTAATACTCTTGAATATGCCTATGACGATTGGACAGTTGGTCAGATGGCCTTAGCTCTGGGCAACGAATCGGACTATAAGACCTTTACAAAACGTGCATTCAACTATAAAAATGTATTCAACCATGATGAAGGTTATGTATGGATGAAAAACTCAGACGGAACCTGGGAAGATAATTTCACACCATTCGGTCATTCAGTTTTTCTGGGACCAGGTTTTGTAGAAGGCAATGCATGGCAATACACATGGTTTGTACCTCATGATCAAAAAGGGTTGCTAAATTTACTTGGAAAAGAAACATATATCTCACGTCTTGAAGAGGGATTTCAAAAGTCCCTACCCCATCGTTTTAATTCTGAACATCTTGATGCAAACGGATTAATAGGTGTAGGCATACTACCCATAAACCATGGTAATCAACCAAATATGCAAGCAGCTTATTTATTTAATTATGCCGGAGCACCATGGCTCACTCAGCATTGGGTTCGGGAAATTATGGAGGGTTTTTATGGCGATAGTATTGATGCATGGCCAGGTGATGAAGATCAAGGACAGATGGGTGCATGGTATGTAATGAGTGCAATGGGATTATTCGAAATGGATGGAGGAGCATCTATCAATCCAATCTATGAAATAGGAAGCCCTATTTTTGAGAAAACTATAATTCAACTTGATACAGCTTACTATCCCGGTAGCACTTTTGTTATTGAAGCCAAAAATGTTAGCAATAAAAACAAGTATATTCAATCTGCAAAACTAAATGGAGAAAAACTTGAGAAGCCCTGGTTCTATCACTCTGAATTAGTAGCTGGTGGAAAACTTGAGCTTAAAATGGGTAGTAAACCCAATAAAAACTGGGGTAGTAATCCCGAAGATGCACCACCATCAATGAGTAGCTTGTTGTCGAAGGAAGAGATTGATGAAATTATGGTTTACGATAAGTTTGCCGAAGATATGGAAGCATGGAATAAGGCAGTAAGAGCATATTATTATCATAAAAAGGAACACTTTGAAACATTAGATGATCAGGAAAATGAAATTATATTTCTAGGGAACAGCATAACCGACAACTGTGAATGGGCCGAACTATTTCAAAATCCCAACATAAAAAACAGGGGAATTGGAGGAGATGATACGGATGGTGTGTTGGAAAGGTTATACGAAGTAGCCTCTTCTAAACCTAACAAAATATTTATTATGATAGGAACCAATGATTTAGCCTATGGAAAGAGTGTAGATCATATTGTAGCAAATCATCATAGGATAATTGATAGCATTCAAAATTGGTCACCAGATACTAAGGTATATATCCAGAGTATACTTCCGGTAGAAGATGCCATACATACTACTCGTAAAAACTCTGACATTATTAAAATAAATAAGCAACTTCAAAAAGTAGCATCCGAAAAAGGGGTAACTTACATTAACCTTTTTAAGCTATTTGCAGATGAAAACAATAAGTTAAATCCTGATTACAGCATTGATGGCTTGCACATTAACGGAAAAGGATACTTGTTATGGAAAGAGGCAATTATTGAATATGTAAGTGAATAAATAATAATACTATGAAAACCATCTCAAAATTACTCATAATTTGCATCCTTGGATTAATAATAATATCATGTGTAAACACACCTGATAAAAAAGAGATCAACAATGTTGATACGGCATATATAGATCAATATTTCACAGATTTCTTTGCACGCGATTGTTGCGGTGTAACTGGTGCAGATGGTTTCTACTCAGTTGCCCTACCCGATGATAGAACTGTGTGGATTTTTGGCGATTCGTTTTTAGGAACAGTAAATCCTGATGGAAGTCGAGAAAAAAGAACTCCTGTTTTCATTCGAAATGCTATGGCTGTGCAAGATGGTGATTCACTTAAAAGTTTATATAATGTTATTGATGGTTGGGAGTCATCACTTGTTATTCCACCTAATGCAGTTAAAGGCACCGAGTTTTCGGAAGATTCATTATGGTATTGGCCTGGTGATGGATTTGTTGAAAACAATAAACTTAAGGTATTTATGACTGGATTTTATCAAGCAGATACTGGCAACTGGGGCTTTCGATGGACAAATGCCAACATAGCTATATTTAGTTTACCTGATTTAAAACTTGAAAATATCAATCATTTCAATTATCCAGGCGAAGTAGAAATTCATTGGGGTCATGCTGTGTGTGATGATGATCCTGATTTTACATATATTTACGGAGCTGGTGACAAATATCCCTATGTTGCTCGTGCACCCAAAGGCAATATATTGGCAAACTGGGAATTTTACACAGGAAATACCTGGGTTAGTGATTCCAGATTGGCAAAGCCCATGACCAGTTTTAAAGGCTCAGAACAGTTTAGCGTTATAAAACTCAATGGTAAATATGTTATGTTAACACAGTCTGGAGATTTTTTAGCCAGTAGTTTATACTCTGTAACTTCTGACCTCCCTTATACAGGTTGGGATAATAAAAAAGAACTATGGAAACTACAACCCATTGTTCCGGCAAAGGATTTATTTGCATATAATCCTGTGGCTCATCCTCAGTTCATTAAAAACAATGAGCTCTTGGTTTCATATTGCGTAAATAGTTTTAGTTTAGATGACTTGTTCGAAGATGCAAATAAATATCGCCCTGTGTTTATTCGTGTACCTATTAGTGAAATACTAAATAAATAGACTTATGAAGTTTATCTTATCATTCCATGTTTTTCTTTTATATAGCCTACTCTCAATTGCCCAACAACAGTTTGTAATACAGTCTGAACATCTTAATGCACCTGATACAATATGGGCTTTTATTCCTGATAATAAAAGTCAGAATCAAACATATCCATTGGTATACTTACTCCATGGATGGAGTGGAACATATCGACAATGGGATAAGATAATTGATTGTCAGTCGTATTCAAATGAATATAATACTATAGTTGTATGCCCTGATGGTTTGTATGATTCATGGTATATTGATAGCCCAAAGGAAGGAGAAAACGATTTCGTAAGTTTTTTTAATTCAGATTTAATCCCTTACATGTCTCAAAACTACAAAATAAATCACGATAGTATTTTTATTACAGGTTTTAGTATGGGTGGTCATGGAGCATTATATTTATCTCAAAACAATCCTGATTATTTCTTAGGTTCGGGAAGCCTGAGTGGATTGCTGGATTTAACAAACTGGCAAAATCATTATGGCATAAGCAGAGTATTAGGTATAGAAAAGTCTGAAAACAATGACAAAATTTTATGGGACTATTCGGTTATTGGTAATGCTAACAAACTTAAACCCATTGATAAAATAATTATTAGTTGTGGCTCTGAAGACGCTTTCTTAACCAACAATAATAGTTTTGTTAATTATGGCAAAGAAGTTGGTATTGATATAGTATTTATTAAAAACAAGGGTAGTCATAACGCGAAATACTGGAAATCTGCAGTCAGGGAGCATTTTGAATTTTTCTATAGATAATAAGTTTTATTATTGAGAAATCTTAAACATTTATGACGAAAGAAATAGGTACATCAGATTATAAAGACGATTATGTCAATTGATAAGGTATTTGAATATTCTGAAATAATCCTAACCAAAGGAGGAGCTATAGCTCAAAGGCTAATAACTGAGTTTAATCTGGAAATGGATGATTACATTAATCATGAAGGTTTGATATATAGCAGTCCTGATATACTAGAATTACTTTGTAGACGATATCTTGATATCGGTTTAGAGTTTGATTTACCAATGAAGATAATGACTCCAACCCAGAAAGTAAATTTTGAATCCATTCGTAATTCTAACTTTTAGAATAAAAATATATTTGCTAATTCATGCTCCTTTTTGAAAAAAATTAGGGAAACTAATGATGAATACTCAAAAAAGATAATGATTGGAGGATTGCCTAGGTGCAAAGGCAATGCTTACAATGGGACTAAAGTTTTGCGAATAAATGAAGCTTACATTTTTCATAGAAAGCAGACAAATCTAATTCAGGCACTAAACAAAGGAAAGAACAAAAATAATTCTCAATTAAAAAGATTTATGGGAATACAAGCAAATGCTTCGATATTGAGCCACGATAAACTAGACAATTGTAATGTGTAATACACAAAAACAATTTTCATGATATAATTAATGAAATGTGTGTGTTAAAAAAGCAATTTAATCTAAAAGTCTTTGTTGGTTGCTGCCGCACAAATGATGAATTCATAAAAGGTTTATCAAAAATGATAAATAAATCTCTGAATACCACCAATTATATGAATTAATGGAAATTTGCCTTATGTAACATTAAAAAGTAATTTCTTTACCACTGCATTACTATACAAAAGTGAGCTAAAACTAATTTCTATATTTCCCTTTCACTTTCAATTGTATATGTAAAGCTATCCGAGCGGTAATATCCAAGATTGTATTCCACAGGTCTGCCTCCAGGGTCAAATACGAAACGCTTACGTTTTAAAATAGGACGTGATGCATCAATATTCAAAATATCACCAATTTCTTTACCAGCAAGCTCAGCGCTTATTTCCTCCTTTGATAGTTTTACTATTACCGAGTGCTCCTTTTCCAGTATTTCATATAAAGGCTTTGTAAAATCTTCGTTTCCTGTTATTCCAATACGTGGATGAAAATAAGAAACAAAATAAACAAAGGGGTGATCATCGCGACCGCGAAGCCTTTCAAGTTTGAAAATCTTTTTCCCAACAGGTATTTCAAAAAACATAGCTGTTTTGTCATCCGCTTCTACGAATGAAACCTTAAGATCGAAATTTATAATCTTTATGCCACTTGCTTTCATCTCTTGTGAAAAGCTAAGCCAATTATGTGCTCTTGTGCTAACACTCTGATCGGCAACTCGTGTTCCAACTCCCTTCTTTCTTGTAAGAAGTCCCTCATAGACAAGCTTGTTAAATGCCTGTCTAACAGTATTTCTAGAAATACCTAGTTGTTTTGCTAAACTCATTTCGTTTGGCAAGAATTCACCCTTTAAATATTCAGGTGCTTTAATCATTTCCCTTACTAATTCTTCCACCTGTGCATGTAGGGGAATAGGACTTTTATGATCTATGTGAAATCTCATTTATTTCGAAATATTGTGAGCAAAAATAGTCTAATTATGAATAAATTTACCATTAACTCCTTTTACCTTATATAGATAAAGGCCCTTGGGAATATCGCCAATATAAATTCTAGATAAATTACTATTATTATTACTTCCCATAATAGATATTGACCTAACTTTTTCACCAAATAAATTAAATACTTCTATAAAGGCATTACTAATATTAGGATTACCAATTTGAAAACTTATATAATCTGATGCTGGGTTGGGAAAACAACGAACATATTCATTGTTGGCCATGTCATCTATTACAGTTGGGGTAAACGTATAATGTATTGAAGTAAAAGGTACCCTAAAAAAGTTTGGGCGATATAATTCAACGTTATTAAATATTTCCCAAAAGTCTCCATTTGAATTATATGAAACAAGCAATTCGTTATTCTGATTAAATTGAGGATGAGGGTACGAATTATATGTTAGCATATCTTGAAATGGATATGGTGTTTCATACAATACTTTAAGATTGCTAAAAGGTCCTTCCGGCTGATTTGCAACCAAAGAGTAGACTTTTGTTCCCAACCATATTTCTTGAGTAATCAATACGAATTTATCCATATGTGGGAAAACACCATATTGTTGTGATACAGGATGGCTCATTATTTTACTCGTCTCTTCAGGTTCCGACACCCAATAGTTACCATCATAAAATTCCCAATCACTAAGTATGTTACCAATAGCACAACGGGCAATGTGTGCATGAGGGATATGGTTATCAGGATTTTCTTCCTTTCGACCATATATATATGTATAATCTCCATAATTCATTATTCTATCACCATACATTACACCATTTATCTCATAATAAGGTAATATAGTTTGATTAACGAACTCAATATCTGGGTATGAGAAATTAACCACATAGGCATCTCTATATTCAAAATTCCAACCCGAGGGGCCACCATTTGTTCCGAATTCAGAGAAAATAATTCTTAATGTATCGTCCTCAACAACACCATGTTCAGGCCAATACCATGTTGAGTCAGGGACTGTGGTTTCAACAAAATCAATTGGGTTTTCAAATGTACCCTGATACAAAGCTGTCATTGTATCACCCGATTGAACTACAGCACAGTTTCTTATCATGGAAGCACCTGAGGCAAGCGAACTATCAGTATTAACTGTTCCGATAAAGCTATCTCCAAATAGCCAAAGAGTTCGTCCATCGGGTAATGCAATTGAATATGTTGCATCCCCAGCAACCCATCCCCCATTTTGCATACGCAATAAAGTATTGAAAGTCGAATCAGGTACACCTTGTGAGATGGCTGCATTAAATATTAAAAACTGGAATAATATTACAGAAATAACACTAACAAAAAATCTATTCATAATGAAAATATTTGGGTTACCAATAATGAAAATGGCAACCCAAGTTTTACTTTTGGGATGTTAGTTTATAACAATTCTTTGTGATTGATAATTTTCGCCGTTAATAAACTTAACAAAATAAACTCCATTTTGAAGCTCTTCAATATTGATTGCAGACTGACTATTGGTTAGTAGTTCTTTTTTAACAATCTTCCCAGTTAAATCATACATCTCCATTTCAATCAATTCATTACTATACCTATCAAACCTAATATTTAGTATATCAACTGCTGGATTTGGGAATAAGCTTACATTATTATCTGACAAAAACTCTTCAACACCAGTATTATCGATTATAGTAATCGGTATTGGGTCGCTTATATCATCCGCAGGATTACGATCCCAGTAATCAACATCACCAATCGCATAACGCAAGAAATAATCACCAGTTTGGCTTCCTGTATAAATACGTGGTGAAAATGACAAACTATCAAAATATACCATTGATGCCTCGGCACTAGTAGCTGCTCCCCACCAATAATATCCAGCTGGTGATGGGATAGAATCCTCTAAAGTTTGTGATCTTGCTGCACTGTATATAAGAATTCCAGAGTTACTGTATTCTGGATTTGTGCATACTATGGAAAATGGGATACTGTCTTGTACAGTCCATCCATCAGGTAACATTACTCCAAATAAGCCGTAGTCAACCAAATCGGGATTTGTCCAATCATTATCCGGATTTCCATCGTCTTGAGCACTAACAAAAACATCAAAATAACTGTTAATTGTAGCTGTATCAGGCTGGATAATATTTCGCCATTCATAGCAACCTACGAAAAACAATGAAGAAAATAAAAATACTATAACAAGACCTTTTATCATAGTAGCCTTGCTATATAAGCTTTGTAGTTGTGTAGAAATTTTTCTCATGATTATAAGTTTAATTATTTAATTTGGTATGTGCATATGTTCATACATATTCATTATTGTACAAAGGTAACTTTATTTTTTATAAAATGCACGAATAATTTTTATGAATATAACATCTAGGTTTCTAAATATGTATCTTTGCCGCAATAATGAAAAACATCTCTATTATTAATATCAACTTTCTGAACTGGGAAAAAGAAACACTAGTTGGTCTTGTATTACTGGACTTTTGGGCTCCGTGGTGCACAGCTTGTAAAGCACAAGATAAAGAGTATAACGAAGTGTCAAAATTATTTGAAAGTGTTCTAAAGGTTGGAAAAATAGATATCTCCGAAAACAGATTTCTTGCTGAAAGGTTTGGAGTTAAAAATATCCCATTTCTGATACTGCTTAAAGATGGTGAAAAAGTATTCCATATGTCAGGAATTGAAAACAAAGATTATTTAATAAGTCAGATAAATAAATATATAATATGAGCTATTGGTGGATTCCTGCAATAATATTAATTGCACTGCTTTTTATTTCTTTTTACAAGAGATACAAAATGATTAAAAACATGGATAGTATTGCTCCCGAAAGTCCAAACTTAAAAATCCTAACGGACCAAGATTATAAAAAGATAGTAAAGCATGGCTTAACGCTAATTGATTTTTGGGCACCATGGTGCATGCCCTGTAAAGTTCAAGGACCTATTGTGAATGAGGTTGCAGATCAGATGGAAGGTAAAGCAAATATCTGTAAAATAAACATTGATGAGAACAAAAGAGCTGCAGCTGAATTTGGAGTTCGAAGCATTCCCACAATAATAATATTTAAAGACGGCAATGTTGTAAAAAAGTTAATTGGAGTAAAATCTAAAAATATCCTTATCAAAGAAATAAATCGTTTTCTCTAGAGTATCGAAATTTATTGGGTTTATTTCGTATAGTTTAACATATAACCTACAACCTAAGGAAGCTTACGCCAATCCTAGATCCAAAAATAGTTCCATCTGATTTATAGTTTATTATTTAATCATTGTTGTCCGGTAAAACCGGTATTTGATTTGTTTTCAAATTTAACTAATTGAAACATAGTATCAATATTTTCTTATTTCAAAAGTAAGCCCCCTGTATTTCTGGGAATAAGGAATTCTCATATTTCTTCTTATTTTC
>JAERTF010000166.1 GCA_016845105.1 Bacteroidota bacterium
GTGAGATGTTTATCCATAGAAAGGATGGAACTATTCGTGAACGGAATACATATGGACCAGATCCATTTCCACCTAAAGGTTAGAAATTATGACTTTGTCAAAGATTTCTATTAATCAATTAGCTGAATATAATAAAAAGCGTACTGATAAAGGTAAACTAAATATTATAAAGCAGCAGAAGAATCCTCCTCCATACCTAACTCCATGGTACCGCATCGTTAAAACACGAATTAGAAAAAGCATGGAATTAAATGGTAATCTTGATCCCATTTTAGACGCACTGAAGGATCTTAAATCAAGACCTTCAGGATCTAAATGGCAAAACAACAACAATCGAGGCTCAATTAATGCTTTGGAAAAGTATCTAGCACTTGACTTTCCTGCAATATTTGATCATGTTGATTACAGTGTTTTTACCCCAAAAGTAAAAAGTACAATACTTGTAGGGGTAGAAGTATTAGTATCACCTGAGATTGTTATAAAAGGTAAATTAAATGGCAAAACCGTTTATGGAGGCGTGAAGATTCATGTATCAAGCGGTAAGCCATTTGATCGTCACCAATCTCAAATTGTTTCTTACCTTATTCAAAGATATCTTGAGAATCAAGTTGCTGATAGTAAAGATCAGGTATTGCCTGAATTATGTATATGTCTTGATATTTTTGGTGAACGTATAGTTTCATCACCAGGGTATAATAAGGAATTACATGAGATAATTGTTAACGATTGCATTGATATTCGACACAGATGGGATGCAGCATAATCTAATTGGAGGTTGACTAGATTAGTCAGCTTCCAATTTTTTACAAATCTCAAACTCCAAAAGCGAAATAACCCAATTTTAAAAAGACAAGCCCTGTAGGGTTTCCAAAAGACTACGGCATAAACCATTCATTACGAAACTTTGCAAGAGTTAATTTCCCCTCCACATAAGCAATTTTTAAAAATGAATTTATCTACGTTCCTCCGATAAAACCATTTTCTAACCCAGATCAACACTTGCAAATTTCTCCACTCATTATTTATTCCGTTTCCTTCTGGAAATCTTTTCAAAATCAGCCAAAAGTTGCTTACGGGTTTGATTAAGGAGGGTTCAGTTTTAATAGCTGAGTTTATCATTTTAAGAAGTTTTTAATAACAAAACCCCGCCCGCCCCTCAATCGTCACATTATCAGGTGTTTGAAAACGGGTACTTTTTTGTCCTTTTTTTCTAGCTATTCCGACAGTACATTTGAGGCGGATTCCGCACGATAATTTTAAACATGCGGAATCATGACTAATAACAAAAAACAAAAGAAGAATTCTAGAAGGAAAATCAACTCGCCAAAACCTCAAAACAAATTGGAATCTATTCTGAGGAAAATTTTAACAATTGTCAGGATCTTAAGAGAGTCATTAGATATTGTTATGGAACTATTTTCAGAGTTCATGTAATTTCAAAACATAAAAAAATTTCGTAATTCATTGCGAAGTTTTTTTGTGTTGACCGTTGTCTATGACAAAAGGTAAATCTTCAAAGCTTCGCTCTTATTTAAAAGGTTGAAAACACATATCTATTTGAATTACAAAAAAGCTGTTCCTTTTTTGTAGCAAGTACGCGATTATTCCCGATAACAAAAATGTTTACCGGAAAAATCGCGACTTGCAAAAGGGGGGAATTCCCCCTTTTAATTCCCCCTGAAAAAAGGTACGGTTTACCACCGTGGGTTATAAATAAGCAATCTGAACAGCCACCGAAATATTTGATAAATGGTTCTAAAAACCCATTTAAATAATTCAAAAATTAATTCCAGAACCCAGCCAATAAACTTAAAGATATAAACAACAGTTTTCTTTAAAACAGAAAACAATGCACCAAAGGAAATGATACTTCCAACAGATTTTCCAAAAATGAATCCAAGTATCCATTTTGCAAAAATGAAAAACAATATCAGGGATATTAAGGCACTCAAAACGAACCCCCTCTCACTCGTTTTTTAAGTCTGCCATTTTTAAACCATGGCTTGGTTTTAAGCATTACCGGCAACTCATTTGAATGAATAAGAATTGCCTTGTTTGGTTTAAGGGTTCTTATCTCATCAGGAGCAAGCAACGGACGTGCTATTTCCCGATCTCTTGAAGAAGAAAAATTGTTCTCCCTCTCAAAACCGGATTCTCGCATAGTTACCGTTTGATTCCCCAGTATATTTGAAAGCTCCTGGCAAGTTGAATAGGACAATCCGGGATAGAAAAGACGGGTAGAACAACCACCATTAAGTATTACAGATGCATCAGCCCTGCCATATACATGGGTAAGTTGTTCAATATCCTGAAGGATTATTGAGAGCGAAACTTTACGCTTTCTAAGCGTTGTAATAAGCGTGCTGAAATTTGGTAGTTTTCCGGCATTCCCAAACTCATCAAGAAAAAAGTAAATGGGTAAATATGGATTGTTACCCTGGGGCAATTGCATACAAAAATCAAATAGCTGTGTGTACAGAACAGATATTAAAAACTTGTATCTGCGAATTTCATTTTCAGGAACGATGATGAACAAGGCTGTTTTAGTTTGCCGTAGAGTTTCAAAATGAAGCGATTCATGCTGAACCAGAGAAACTACATCCGGATTAGAAAACAGGTTTACAACAGATTTAGCACTGGAAACAATATTAAACAAAGTCTTTTCTGGCTGAGAAGTCATCGAACCATATTCAACAAAACTACCCTCATCCAAATATTGAGATGCAAGTCTGTTTATTTCTTCCTGACGAAACCCAAACAGATTTAACATTCGCCACAGCTCACCCAAGTGTCGTCTATCTTCAGGCAAGTTGCTAATTATACGAATTAGTAGATTTATTAGTCCTTTACTGCTTTCAGACCAGAAGACGTCACCGGTAGAGTCATTATATGTTGTATCAACTAACAAGCTGGATAGTTTTTGAATGTCTGAGAAATTTGAACATCTATGTATTGGATTATACCTTAAGGATGATTCTATATCGGTAAGGTTCAGAGCCTTTACAAGATAACCTTGTGATTCAAGCCATGATTTACTATTAGCATATATTTCACCTGATGGATCGGTTACCACACATGAAGCACCTTTTAGGCTTAGAATATTTGGAATAACATATCGTGTAGTTTTCCCAGTACCGGTCGGGGCAACCAACGCCAGGTGAGTAAAAGATTTGTTCAATGACAAACGCGCACGTTTCCCATCCAGCAGTAAGCCCTTGTTCCACCTTGAAATCAAAGACCATTTTGCCAGTCCGTTTAACCATCGGGCTGAACCATACATTCCTCTTGGTTTTTCCAACCCAAAAACTAATTTTATTAAATACCACAACATACAATTAGGTTATTTGTTATTAAATTTTCAATTTTCCTATCGCTCTAATTCATTAAAGCGATCCACATCTTTTTGTTTTTGACTTTTTTGTAATTCGAGCATTCTTTCAGAATTACGCTCTAACAGGGCAATCTCTGATTTGCTCAGTGAGAGGGTTGAGAAACGATACTTTCTACCATCCATATCTTTTAAACCATTCACTTTGTTTCGGTACTTGTATAGTTCAAACCCATGACCAATAAGCTGATTAAAGAAATCTTCTTTATCACTTGAGCCCAAGTAACAGCTATGTACTAGCTCACGTACATACTCTTTTCTTGATGGCTTTTTAGTTCTTTTTTTAAGCTGATACTCTTTCTCAACATTTTTAATGTTTTCCTTTTCAAGGAAACGATCTTTTTGCCATCGGTTTAGGTAAACAATGGAAGAATTAAGGTCCGGGAACTGGTTTTGATATTCTTCGATTTTCATTCGAATATCCCTGAAATCATGATTATCCAATCGGAGTGTTTTTGAGCTTTTATATTCAGTTCCACTAAAGCAGAAATGAATATGAACATTAGAATTTTCAATATGAGGCTTTGCCAAACATAAGGCATGTTTACCTCTTAGTTCAATAAACTTTCTGGAAATATCTTCCAATGTTTCTAAATCGAGCTTTTCTTTGTCATCAGGATGAAAAGAAAGTATCTCGTGATAAAGAACTACTCCACGATGTCTTTTTTTTCGATATTCGTCGTTCTTTACAAACTCCCGAACAATATCGTTTTGCGCAGACGATTTTAAATTATGAAGAATTGTAAATGACATTGATTCATTAATCCTTCCTTTGTCGTGCAAGATATAATCTACAAGTTGTTTAAATCGTCCGGCAGAATATGACCGTTTAGATTTTAGAATCATCGTTTATTAAATTGATTAATGAAATTTTCAAGGGTGTAAATTGCTGAAGGGTTTTTCTCAAGATGGTTCCTAAGAAATCCTTCCAGATCATCAGGGTTTCTAAAGGTTCTAGAAACCACACTCTCCATTTCGTTTACCTGGTTGGTAAGGCTAATAATATCATCGTAATGAAGGTCTTTTCGCTGGTGAATGTAGCGAACCAGTTGATTAATATTATTTGTCACTCCTCTTAGGTATAGTTCCAAACTTCTAACCTGATCATCATCCGGCAAGATGAATTGTTTATCCATATAGCCAAAGATTAATTCCTTGCAGAGTTTTGAAACTGGTTTTTTATGTTTCCGAGCCAGGGATGACAGGCGATTAAATTCCTGGGGTGAGAAGTATAAATCTTTACGTACTTTCTTTTTGCGATAGTTCTTCTGATAATCCTTTTGATAGGCTTTTCTAAACTCGCGTTTTGCCTCTGCAATAACACTTGGCGATGCATCGTACTCCAGTAACCCCATCCTTTGTAAATATTGATAGAATGTTTCCATATGGCTTAGTGGTCTAAATCAAAATCATGAGTTTGCTTATCCTGGAACTCCTTGGCATGAAGTTCCTCCCGTCGCTCTATCTCAAATTTGAGTTCAGGACAATGCTCCGTTATTTTCTTTTCTGATGTGTATAGATCTCTTTCGATTGGTAATCCAAGTGGAGGACATCGAAGTTCTTCAAGCTCCTTTACCGAAAAACTTCCCCATTCGGGAAAACCAAGTCCGGTAACGTACCCGAAACAAATCCTTGTTTCAGGATCGTATTCTGTGGCGTACCACGTTCCTGAACCGCAAGGGTTAAAGAATTTTGCCACAACGGTTGGGTTTGGGACATCTTGTCTGCCAAGTTCACGAAACCGGTTTTCAATCTCTTTTGTGATTAGCTTCATTGAAAAAAATGATTAAAAATTAAATAGGGCTGGTTTTTATAGCACAGTCAGAATTCTTGACAAAATTTATAATTCAATTTCTTTTGAATCTTTATTATTGTCTCTGTTCTTTCTTAGTTCAGACATACGATCATTGAAATGATCCGGGTTGTTTTTCTCTATATCCTGAATTGCTTTTTCAACGCCAAGGCTTATTCCCCTGCAAAATGGAGAGTTAGGGTTTCTTTTAATAATGGCACTTACAGACTCTAAAACCTTAGACTTACCATTCCAAGACTTAAGTGAATAGCCAAGGTTTACACCCGATTGGAAATTAACAGCATCAGAAGCCGAATAATTATCATATATAGCTTCCATGTCAAAAAGATTTTTTTAGGTGAGATTCTAAATATTGAAGTATTGAAAGACGATCATATTGAATAAGCTTGGGATGTTTATCATCCTGAACAAACGAAATATCACCGTTTACCCTGTAGTAGTACATCTGCGTTTTAGAGCAGTTAAGCATTTTCCTGGCTTCCTCTTCATTGATAAAGCGATCCGGCTCGGGCTTTATCTTATCTTTTATTGCAGACTGAATGAGGACAACTAAGTCCTCTTCAGTCATATCTATTAGCCTACGATTTGCCATGATTCCATGATTTTGGACTTCCCAAGGTGGGAATGAATTTCTCCGGCTTCTTCTTGTTTGGGAAGCCCAATCGGGTTGCCTCTATATAACTTTTTGAAGCAAGATTGTCTGTGTATAAGCTCCCTTCACAATCCGGGCAAATCTTGTATTTCGGCGGTATCTCGGGTTCAATTTTTTGCCAAACAGCGTTAAAGTTAAACACTCTTCCTCCAGCCTGAGCAAAAGTTCTGCTAAATAGGCTATCAGGTTCATTTCCATATTGTGGATTAACCTTAATTTGAATTAAGTTCCTGTCCCAATAATTACCGAACCAATTGGAAAATTCAAAGCCTTCGGTTTTATTATGCAAAATTGCAAGCATGAGCATTCCAATGTAGGAATCAAGTAGCATTGAATGAAACATTGTATTACTTGCCGAGCTGGCTTTTATTTCTTCTTTGCTGTTGATTTGAGCTTCATACCTGGGACTAACGGCACAACGAAAACAACCGGGGGTTACACCCGGAATTATAAACACAATTTCAGCGCAGTGTGACTTTTCATAGTATCCTGCCCATATTGCAGGCTTGTTATATTTCAAGGCAAGCAAATTGCCAAAACTTTGGGCTTTGAAAGAGTCGGTCAGAAAAAGTAAAATAGATGCCTCTGAGAATATACTATCAAGTTCTTCATCAGTCATTGTCAGGAAGTTTTTAGTTATTCCCTGATATTTCAATCCTGAATTCACCTTTTTTAGATGCGTTCCCTGGGCAATTACCTTTTTCTCTCCGATATCACCGGTTAGGAATCCTTGTCGAACAATATTAGATTCATCCACTTCATCAAAATCCAGCACTGTTAATTTACCTATTCCGCTTCTGGCTATTGCATCATACAGGCCATAAGCACCACCATCACCAACGCCAACAATGTGTGCGTTTTTAAGGATCTGTAAATCGACAGCCTTTTCTATTCTTGAATAATCTTTAAGTATCATGATTAAATGAGTTTTAGGATTAATTCTGTGAAAAATTTTATTGCATAAAATGCGCTAAAGAACACGATGCCATAAACAATGGCAACGGAAAGAATTATTGAGAGAAAAGAAGAAACCTTTTCACTTAATACTGGTTTAGATTCCTTTGAATTAGAAATAATCACATACGTTCTATTTGCCTTTTCTGCTTTCTTCTTTGCAACCTCTTTATCTGGAGCTTGATTTTCAGTTTTTGTAGCCTCCCTGTAATCATCAGCCACAATTTCCAACTGAACATATTTAGGTTGTTTTGATCCTTTGTCCCACACATATGGAAACACCTTTAAACCTCCATCCGGTATTGTAAAAAGAATAGGAGTATAGAATTTTTCCCTATGCATATTGTTAAGCAATTCTTCAAAATATTGTTTATCGGGACTACTTAATTTTGAGCTCCCATATGGATGAGCGTGAGCAATCATAAGAAGTGACCTTCTTTGATTTTCCCACCTTTCCTTGATCTCCTTATTTAAAAAAGGAGTGTCCATTGTATAGGAAGCCCTGGTTGTCATTGCATTATAATCAGGGACAAAATCACGAATCACATTATCAGACTCGTATCCAAATCCAGCTCCGCCCGATTCAGAAGGCTTTGAGCCAATGTGGTTGATCATATCATAAAAAGCACTTTCCGTGATTTTCATGGTTTCATTTTTTACTTTTGATTTCATATCTTTTTCAAATTAAAAGGGCTGTCACAAAACTTAATTTGCGACAGCCCACGGGTTACTAATTAACTATTGACCTCCAAACTCTTTTAATATTACTGCTATTAGCTTTGAGCTGATCGTCAATTGTTTTTCCAGTTTTTATATAGTTATGAGTCAGCTCACTGAACTCAATAACTACTCGCTTACAGGTTTCAACATCTTTCGGCTCTTTACCTGAAGCAAAACAGATTTTTTTACCACCACGCGCAGATGACAAGCGGTGAGAAACTACACTTGATTCATTTTTGCCCTGATATGAGGGTTGAGATAAGATGTCAATGTCGAATTTTCCACCCTTCTCTACGAAACGATATTTGTACTCACCAGTACCGTCTTTTGTTCGGTATGTTGCAGGAGCGTACTCTGCAAAATGGAGTACACCAGGTTTTATTTCTTCTCCGCCATGGAGAACGCCTGGTTCAATTTGCTCACCTCCGTGGAGGACTCCTGGTTTTATTTCTTCACCCCCATGAAGTGTTCCTGGGTCGATAGCTTCTCCTCCACAAAGAGTTCCTTCTGAAAGAAAGCACACATTATTAATGGCTGATGAAATAAATAATCCATCAAGAGTTGAAGTAGAGTTAACTACTACCGGCATTTTCCCTCCGTTGGGTAGTGCCGGATTTTTTTGTGTTTTTAACATATCTGTTAAATTTTAATTAATAAAGAATTGAATAATTAAAACTGGCCAGTTTATATTTTAAAGCACCCCAAGCTTAAGAAGAGCCAGGGCTGTTATTAGCATTGTGATATATCCATAGCAGAGATAAAAACAAACAAAGAATGTTCTATTACTATGAGTTTTGGTTTCTGATACTGTTTGATTTCTAATGAACCTTTTTGATAATTGAAGTAGAGTTTTCATAACCATATAATTTTATGTGTATTGAAAAGAATATGGAGCGAAAGTATATAGGCCAGGTTGGAGGTGCTGACCAGTAACATCCCAGTTGTATCCCAGTTGAGTCTGACTATAATTATTTAATTATCGTATTGGGTTCCTTAATTGACAGATTGTTGAATGTTTGAAAAGCCAAGCTTAATTTTTTAAGTTAACTATTCAGAAGTTGCTTTAGTAAGAAATAGTAATTTTGATCCTGTCATAGTAATTGATAAAAACAACATCCAATGATCAACGATCCATTCAATATCGCTAGAGAGGCTATCATGTTGCGGTGCAATTTTACAATGGAAGATGTTAACCAACCCAAAAACATTAATAATCCATTTATGCCTGGGAAAATCCTTAAAATATTTAATGCCGATTTGGCTAAACAAATAAACGCTTTCAGAAAGACGAAAACATTAACAAAAGCAGAAATTATAGAGGGATGTGAAAGCGAAGCCTTTAGAAGAGTGTTTCTTGAGAAAGATGAAGATAAATTACTAGACCTTATTGATGCATGTGAACTAACTAAATATAAAACAATTGAAAGTTTATTCAAACTTTCTGAAAGGTTTGAGAAAAAAACCTTAGACGCTTTCGCTGTTTTCAGTGGTTATTTAGGATGGGCTGATATGGACTTTAATGAACGGTTTTCCTATAAAGAAGTAATTGAAAGTGCAGCTAATTCAAAAGAAATTAATTCTATTTCAATGGAAGAACAAGAATTAAAGTATGGAATAAAAGAATTAAAAAAAATTGCGCTTGAGATAAAACAAAAAACCTCATGGATCACCTCAAAAGAGCTAACGGTTAATGTGCCATCAATAAGGATAGATCAAATTGTTGGGAGAAAAACTGATATTTTAGATTTGCACAAAAGACTTTTTGATTCTAAACAAACAATTCTTATTACTGGAATAGGTGGAATTGGTAAAACAACTTTAGGGGCTGTTTACGCAACTGAGTATTCGAATCTTTATAAACATATCGTATGGATAAATCAGATCTCAGGTGATTTTGTAATAGACCTTGTGAATACCCCAGGATTATTAGAGAGTTTAAATATTTCCAAGAAAGACAAAACCCAAGAAGACCTATATTTTGAAACAATTATGGCATTAAAAAGCGTTAATGACAATCCTTGTTTAATGATAATTGACAATGCAAACATTGGGCTTTCTCAAGTTATTGATTCAATACCAAACCAACCAAATTGGCATATTATTGTTACATCAAGAGATATTATTCCGAATCTAGACCTACTGGAATTAGGAATCCTGAGTAAAGAAGATGCCGTAAAACTATTTAAAACAAATTATTCTTACTCTTCTCTCTCAGATAAAAGTATTGATGATGTATTAAACCAAATAGATTATCATACTCTTTCAATTGAAATTCTTGCGAAAACAGCAAGTTATAACAGAATACAAATAGACAATCTAATGGAAATATTAGAGAAGGATTTAGATTCTGATATTATAGTTAGACATAGCGCCAATAGGATTGAAAAAGTCACTTCTTATCTGAGTTCAATTCTCAAGATAAATCAGTTAGTTGATTATGAGAAACGACTCCTTATTAATTTATCATGCTTACCCCCAGAATTTCATACATTCGACAGGATCATTGAATACACTCAACCGGAAGAATCTGAAATAAACGAATTCAGTACAACCTTAAACGCTTTAACCAAAAAAGGCTGGTTGTTTTATGATAAATTTCATGACAGATATAAGCTTCATCGTATTATCATTAAAGTAATAGCTAATTCATTTACTTTTGATATCAATCAAATACAACCCTTGGTGTCTTATGTAATTTCAAAATTAAGTTATGAGACAGGCATAGATGATCTAACAGACAAAATAGAATTTATTTCATTTGGAAGATCGTTACTCAGTCAATTCCATGGAGACAAATCTCAACAAATAGGAACACTTCAAAACGACCTAGCAATAGTGCTAATGTACCTTAATGGATACCAAAACCTTCAAGAGGCAAAATCATTGTTAACAAATTCAATTGAATCAGCAATCGAAAATAACGGCACAAATCATCACATAACAGCAACTAGATATTCTAACCTTGCAACAGTTTATAAATTTCTCGATGGGAAAGATAATCTAATAAAAGCCAAAGATCTTTACAAAAAATCAATATGTAATCAAGAAAAAAGTGAAAAGGAAAACGATCCAGCATTAGGTGTAAGTTACTCAAATCTGGCAACAGTACTTCAGGAAATAGGTGGAAAAGTAAATTTACTTGAAGCAATTGAATATCTGCGAAAGTCAATAAAAATTGCTATTTCGAATTTTGGTGAACTAGACCCAATAACCTCAAGTAGTTATTCAAATCTAGCCATTATTTATCAAGAGCTTGGAGGTAGAGAAAACTTGTTGAAGGCACAAGATTTACTAAAAAAAGCAGTTGCGTCAGACATAATTACCTTAGGAAGCTTTCATCCAGATGTTGGCATAACCCTTTCTAATTTGGCAACGGTATTTCAAGACCTAGGTGAATACAAGGAGTCGAAAGAACTACTTTTAAGGGCAAAGGATATTGCAGAACAAAAACTAGGTGAATTACATCCTGACACCGCTATGTATTACAACAACCTAGCATTTTTACTTCATGATCAAGGAGGAAAATGCAATTTACAGGAGGCAATCATATGGATAAATAAATCAATACAAATAGAAGAGAACATTTTTAATGATCAACGACCAGTTTTAGGCAAACGCTATGCAGAACTAGCGAGTATACTTATAGATCTTGGAGGAAAACAAAATTTATTTGATGCAAAAGATTTATTAGTACGGGCAAAAAACATATTAGAGAAAACTCGTGGTAAAGAACATTCAGAAACTAGTACGATTATAAATAATTTACTTTTTGTAAATAATAAAATCGAAAACAGTAATAATTTGGCATGATCAATAATAGGTCAATTGTTGTACCTATGTTGTACCCAACAAAAAAAGCCGACTCCTAAAAGCCGGCTTTCCTGTACTCGAGGCGGGACTTGAACCCGCACGGCCGCGATGGCCATTGGATTTTAAGTCCAACGTGTCTACCAATTCCACCACTCGAGCGTTTTCCCAAGGAATTTTTTCCTTTTTCTGCTCTTCCACCTCCCGATAGCTATCGGGACAAGCATTGGTAGTAAAAGAAAAATCCCGTCCCGTAATAACCGGCCCGGGATTGTTGAGCGGGAAACGGGACTCGAACCCGCGACCCCGACCTTGGCAAGGTCGTGCTCTACCAACTGAGCTATTCCCGCGTTTCCATTGTTTCACCTTCGGCTCAAAAATGGAGGTGCAAATGTAAAACATTTTTTAGTTAAGAGTCAAGAAAAAAACATTTTTTTCATCTTAATGGAAGATGCCACCAAGTAAGGTGTACCCAGTCAATTGTTAAGCCTTGTTTTGTTCACCCAGGGCTTTTTTGATTTCATGCAGTTTCATGAGGGCTTCCACGGGTGTAAGCGTGTCAATATTGGTATGGAGGATGTCGTCACGAATTTGATGCAATAAGGGATCATCCAGTTGAATAAAACTCAACTGAAAATCATCGCCACTGCTCTTCTTTTTTATGGCTTTATTAAGCCCATCACTTGAATGGCTTTCTTCCAGCAACTTCAACATTTGCTTGGCGCGGCTAAGGACCTTCTTGGGCATACCTGCCATTTCCGCCACATGAATCCCAAAACTATGCTCGCTGCCTCCTTTCTTAAGCTTGCGAAGGAATATAATCTTATTCCCCATTTCCTTTATGGCGATGTGATAGTTTTTAATTCTGGACATGCTGGCTGACATCTCATTCAATTCATGATAGTGAGTAGCAAAAAGCACCTTGGCTTTATATACCGGATGGTTGTGCAGATACTCAGCAATGGCCCAGGCAATGGAAATGCCATCATAAGTGGAAGTTCCCCGACCGATTTCATCAAGCAATATCAGGCTGCGGTTGGATACATTATTTAAGATACTGGCCGTTTCATTCATTTCCACCATAAAGGTAGATTCGCCAGATGAGATATTATCGGATGCTCCTACACGAGTGAAGATTTTATCAACCAAGCCTATGCTGGCTTTCTTCGCCGGCACAAAAGATCCCATTTGCCCAAGCAATACAATCAAAGCTGTTTGCCTTAGCAAAGCTGATTTTCCAGACATATTGGGCCCGGTGAGAATAATCATCTGCTGATTTTTGTTATCCAGGAATACAGAGTTGGAAATATAAGGTTCACCAGGAGGCATATTCTGTTCAATCACCGGATGCCTGCCATCCTTAATGTCAATATCGTAATTATCAGTAATAATAGGTCTTCGATAATTATTTTCTCTGGCTACCTTAGCAAAGGAGGACAAGCAATCCAACCCTGCGATCAGTTGGGCGTTTAATTGAATGGCCTTTACAAAGCTGCCGGCATAATGTACCAGGTCGTCAAACAATTGCTGTTCAATGCCCAATATCTTTTCTTCCGCACCCAATATCTTTTCTTCATAAGCTTTGAGTTCTTCGGTGATATAGCGCTCCGAATTGGTAAGGGTTTGTTTACGATGCCATGATTCCGGAACCTTATCTTTATGGGTATGGGTTACTTCGAGATAGTATCCAAAAACATTGTTGTATCCAATTTTTAAGGAAGAAATGCCTGTTTGCTCGGCTTGCTCTTTTTGCATTTTTTTCAAATAATCCTTGCCCGAAAAGGCCAGCTGCCGCAATTCATCCAAACTCTCAGAAACACCATCGGCAATAACCTGTCCTTTGTTAATGGCAGTGGGCACTTCGTCCTGGAGTTGCTGCTGCAAGCGCGTCAATAAAGAGGGGCATGCATTCAATTGCTCGCCAATCTTCTTCAATGCTTCTGGCTCTAGCGCTTTGCAAAGAATATTTAACTCAAGCACCGCTTCAAGGGCATGTCTTAATTGAAGCATTTCCCGTGGATTTACCCTTTGGGCAACGACCTTTGAAATCAACCTTTCCAGATCACCCACTTTTCTGAAAATCTCATATAGTTTTTGATGTACTTTTTCATTTTTCAGCAAATAGGCTGTGATGTCCAGTCGTTCATCAATTTGCTGTTTATCTTTTAGTGGTAAAGTGAGCCAACGTTTCATGAGTCTGGCACCCATGGGCGAATCTGTTTTATCGATCACATGCAGCAATGTGGTAGCTCCAGGAACCAGAGGAACAATTAATTCCAGATTTCTGATGGTGAAACGATCGAGCCATACATAACGACCTTCATCAATACGACTCAGGCTTCCAATGTGCTCCAGGCGATCGTGATGGGTTTCATAGAGATAATGGATACAGGCTCCGGCCGCAATAACAGCCCTATTCAACTCATCCACTCCAAAACCTTTAAGCGAAGTGGTTTTAAAATGTTTGGTGAGTATATCAGTGGCAAAGTCGATGGCAAAAACCCAATCGTCAAAAAACGTCAGATAGAATTGGTCACCAAAATGCTCCAGAAAACGCTCCCGGTTTTGTCTCTGGACAATAACCTCGCTGGGTCTGAAGCTTTGAAGAATCTTGTCTATATATTCGATATTTCCTTCTGCCACAAAAAACTCACCTGTGGAAATATCCAGCAAGGAAATTCCTGACAAGCCAGGAGTTAAATGAACAGCAGCAAGAAAATTATTCTCCTTTTGCTCAAGCACATTGTCGTTTAATGATACCCCAGGAGTAACCAATTCAGTAACTCCCCGTTTTACAATTTTCTTGGTCAGTTTGGGGTCTTCCAGCTGATCGCAAATGGCCACCCTAAATCCTGCCCTGACCAATTTCGGTAAGTAAGTATCCAGCGAATGGTGAGGAAAACCGGCTAATTCCACAAAGGATGCCGCTCCATTCCTCCTCTTGGTTAACACAATACCCAGAACACCCGCAGCCTTAACGGCATCACTACCAAAGGTTTCATAAAAATCACCTACCCTGAACAACAATAAGGCATCAGGATATTTGGCCTTGATGGTGTTGTATTGCTTCATCAAAGGCGTTTCTGCGTATTTTTCTTTCTTGGGCACAGTAATTTTCGAACAAAGGTAAAAAATGAGTGGGATAACAATAGCGCTTCTTCCTACCTTTGCATTTTAAGTTAAATGCCATGAAAAAGCTCTCATTGGAAGAATTGAATCGTATGGATGTTGCTGCTTTTAAAAAAGCTGAAAAAAGTCCCATGGCCCTGGTTCTTGACAATATCCGGAGTTTAAATAATATTGGGTCCATCTTCCGAACCGCAGATGCTTTTCGTGTAGCTCATATTTATTTATGTGGCATAACTGCACAACCACCCCATCGTGATATCCAAAAAACCGCTTTGGGCGCAACCGAATCAGTGGACTGGTCCTATGTAGAAAACACACAACAAGCTGTTGATAACTTGCGAAATGAAGGGTATCAGATTCTGGCCCTTGAGCAAACCGATGGCAGTATCATGCTGGATGAATACCAGCCTGTAAGAGGCCTGAAACATGCCATAGTACTGGGCAACGAAGTCAAAGGTGTGCAGCAAAAAATCATTGATTTGGCCGATGCTTGCATCGAAATTCCGCAATACGGCACCAAACACTCCTTTAATGTGACCGTGAGCGCAGGTATAATGCTCTGGGATATCTTCCTGAAATTGAAATAATTACCTTTAATCGAAACCCTTATATTAATTGTCCGTAAAAACTATGAAAAAGAATTTTTTAATTCACATTATTGATTATTTTTGCCCTAGACGACTGTAACTACGGTTATCACAGTAAAATCACATGACATAATCATTATTTTCATAAATTTGTAAATACAAGTCATTTAATAAAAAACTTCAACTCATGAAAAAAGTCTATTCTACGCTCACCCGAGTTATGATCTTTACAATGATCATTGCTTTTCCACTCAGCTTCTTTGGCCAAGATAGTGGTGAAGCAGAGAAAAAACAAAAGAAAAGCTCATCCTTTAGCCCATATTGGATAGGGCAAATCGACCTTGGTATGGCTCATTCTCATGCTGACCTTGCTCGTTATGGTCTGGCCCCTGATCTAAGCCAGGTGCAGATTAACGGTTCTGGTGCCTTCGGTCGTCAGTTTACCGCAGTGATCAGTGCTTATGCCAGAGGTGGACGTGGATTTGTTAAAGGAGAAAAGGAAAATGTTCCCACCACATCTGTCCCAAATGCCGTTTGGGGTCGTGATATGAAATTCGATATGGATTATTACGATATGAGTATCAACGTTGGTGTTAATCTGTCAAATTTATTTGCAGGTTATAACGACCGTTTGGTAAACTTCGGCATTCATGCAGGTTTCGGTCAGGCACAGTGGAAGTCACGGACTTATGACATGAATACTGACCAGCGTTTAAGAACCATGGGTTATAAGGGTCTTAAAGATGGTGGTACAGCTAGCGGTATCAATGAAAGAAACACGGACTTTATCATTCCGGTAGGTTTCAATGTGGATTTCAATGTACACGACAATTGGGACATATACGCTGATTACAACCTGAACATTATGGACACTGACAATGCCGATGGTATTGACCATGGTGCCATGCAGGTGTATAACGATATGTACTCCACTTTCAACATTGGTGCCCGTTACAAATTAGGCGGAAACAAAAACAAAAAAATGGCTGAGAACTTCGACAAAGTTCAGTTAGCAGCTATACCAACACCACTTGAAGAAAAAGGAGATTCAGTAACCGTAACCATTAATGGAACCTTCCCTCCAAAATATTTCGACAAGAAAGCTGTGATGCAATTTACTCCAGTGTTGAAGTATGATGGCGGCGAAACTGCTTTCGAAACCATGAACTTCAAAGGTGAAGATGTTCCTGGCGACGGAACACCTGTTAGCTACACCAACGGTGGATCATTTACCTATACAAGCACCATTCCGTACGACCCAGCGATGAACGTATCCGAATTGGTAGTTTCTCCTGTTATCTACACTTATGACGGTGAAATTTATGAAACTCGTGAAGCTGCAGAAGCTGGTAAGAAAGCTGCCATTGCTGAAGATAGAAAATTAGATGATGGTGTAATCCACACATCAAAATTTGTACAGCATAACGAAATGATGGTATTTGCTCCTCACGGATATGAAAAAGAAACCATCGTCACTCAGCAATCAGACCTTTACTTCCAGGTAAACCTATCCCGTTTGGATTGGAGATTACCTCTGAATAAAAATGAAGAGAATTATGATGCCTTGGCTGCCAACACTCAAGACCTTGACAAAGGTTGGGCACTCAAAAACATCACCATTGATGGTTGGGCTTCACCTGAGGGAGAAGAAACTTTCAACGAAGGTCTTTCACAGAAAAGAGCTGAAACAGCAGAAAAATATATGACCAAGAAGATTAAGAAAGCTCTGAAAGCTAAGGATAATCAAATGGCCATTGAATCTGTTGAAGATGTGGAATTTGTTCTGACCTCCAATGGTCCTGACTGGAACCAATTCATGAAAGCAGT
>JAERTF010000167.1 GCA_016845105.1 Bacteroidota bacterium
GAGTAATTTGTTGTGAAGATTTTACTATTTTCATCCCGGTGTTTGTTAGCATCACCAAGATAGGTGAAAATGCCATAGTTGCAAGCTCTTAGAAATAAGAGTTTTGCAGCTTTTTTGGTTAATAACCTGCGGATTTAAGGTACCTTAGCGTCCTAAAAAAACACCAATGCTAAAATCTGCAATAGAGAAATTATCTTCACATATTAACTTTAGTTATTCTTCTTTCGATAGAGTTGTATTCCGTGGTTATATGAATAACCTATTTGTTGAAGGAAGTGTAATAAATCTAATGCGTAACCTTGGATTTAAGAACCATAGTAACGGTGTTATTAAACTACTCACTGACCAATTAAACTCACACATAAAAAAGGTTTCTATCAAAGAGGCAACAACAATTCATTGGTGGGGAAAAGAAGAAAAACAGAATTATCATTCAAAAATAGACTTTGTAAAATCTCAATATAAGACAGCTCTAGAAAACAAGGGAAACTCAAACAATGTCATTTGCATCATTAAATCAGTTGAAAACACACGCACCTTTGCAAATAAAAACATCACAACAAAAGCAGGAAAATCATTCACTAAAATGTATTCGTGTAATAAGTTTGTGAGTCATTATTACATTTATATTCAAGACAAAGAACTTGGATTATGCTATTTAAAAATCGCAAGTTATTTACCTTATGTTTGCGAGTTTTACATGAACGGACACAATTACCTCAAACAACAATTCGACACTGTCGGTGTAGATTATAAAATGAAAGATAATTCATTTATACAGGTTTCTGACCTTGATATACTGAAGGATTTAGTCGATAATTTCCAGCCCTCGATAGCCTTAAACAGAATTGATTATTGGATGGATTTATTCTTTCGCTTTGACAAAGGTAGCCGTTCTACTCGATCAAAATTACTCAAGCATAATTGGTTCTCCTACCAAACCGAGGTAGCCACTAATATCATTTTCAAATCAGCTAAATTTGCGAACTCCTTTTTTCAACGCGTACTTGAGAAAAACCACACCATCGGATTGCCCGATAGGTTAACCCAAATATTTGGTCTTTCAAAACATAAGCACAATAGCAAAAGCACACAAAACAAATACTCTGCACAGGCCTGCATAAAGCACTGGTTAGAAAATAATTCCATTAAGTGTTACAATAAAAGCGGCTGTTTGCTGAGAGTCGAAACCACAATTAACAATCCGGGATTGCCTGGGTTAAAGCTTAAAAAGCCAGCCTGTAATTTGCAGGCATACTATTGGTACGGACTCAAATGCAACAGTCGCTATTTATACACATTAGCTGACATTGACATCACTTCAATTTCAACAGATATGTATGAAGAATTTCAACTCCCCATTGTGACAAAAAAAGGAGTAAAAATAGCAGCTCCCGATCTGAGAAAAAAGGAACTACTAGAATTGTATGGCATATTAATGTCCGATTTGAACCTTGCTTTAGGATTTAAAAACAAGCATTTACGTCAGAAAATGAAAGGAAATCCTAAAACTGCAAAAATCGCTTATGAACTAAGAAAACTTCGTGAACGAGGTGCTATAAAAAGCTTAATAACTCTCATTACTACCAACTTACGAAAAAAGGTTACATTTGGATATATTACTCCTTATTTAATTATTCAAAAATCATAAATCCCTTATTATCAAAATCAAACAACAAAGGAGTCTTATCAACCTGTAACAATCCCTCGGAAATAGAGAAAGCATATACAATGATAAATGAAGGGCTAAGCATTATTACCAAAGGCTTTGGGATTGCTGCATAGAAATATAAAAACGTTAATTTTATTTACGTTTTAGAAAAGTTAAATCATAACACCATGCCTTGGAAAGACACTTCGATTATGGAACATAAAATTGAATTTACATGCCTGTCGGCAGACAGGTTTGTGAATGGCGAACAGGAAAATACACTGTCGTAGAATTAAGTAGAAGTTTTGGAATAAGTAAACCCACAGCTTATAAAATCATTAACCGGTTTGAAAAAAGTGGTTATGATGGACTATTAGAATTGTCCAGAACGCCAAAACGTCATACTCTAGAAACAGATGAAAATGTAGTTAATAGTATCATTAAACTAAAGGATAAACATCGTTTATGGGGAGCTAAAAAAATCACAAAGCTATTGTTGAAAGTATTTCATTGTGACATTATTCCTTCTGCGACTACTGTTCATAATATTCTCAACAAACATGGTTTAGTAATCCCACAAAAACGACTTAGACGGGTTAAACCAATACACCCAATATTTGATCCAAAACAGTGTAATGAAGTATGGAGTGCAGACTATAAAGGAAAATTTTTAATGGGTAATAAAATATACAGTCATTCATTAACAATTGCTGATTCAAAAAATCGATTTGTTTTCGCAGCAAAAGGCCATTAAAAAGAAAACCTAAAGTCTGCAAAGACTGAATTTACAAGAGTTTTTAGAAAATATGGTATCCCAAAACAAATGCATACTGAAAATGGAAGTCCATTTGGAAACATAACTGCTATTCAGAGATTCACCAGGTTATCATATTGGTTCATAGAGCTTGGAATAATGCCGGTTTTTTCAGACCCTTCTCATCCTGAACAAAATGGAAGACACGAAAGAATGCATAGGGATTTAAAGGCTGCTTGTGCCAAACCTTTAGCATATGATTTAAAAGTACAACAAAGACTATTAAACCGATTTGTAAAAGAATATAATCGCGTTAGACCACATGAAGCTCTGGACATAAAAACACCTGCTTCTGTATATAATTTTTCTACCAGACCTTTTCCAGAAAAAATACCTAACTTTGACTACTCTCCTGAAATTAGGGTTCTCAAAGTAGCTAAAAATGGAACAATGAGATGGGAAGCCTATAACTAGGTATATTTATCAGCATCATTGAAAGGAAAATATGTTGGAGCACTTGAAATGGGAAACGGAATTTGGAGAGTATTTTTATAGAAATGTTTTCCTGGGATACTTCTATGAAAATGATTTAAGAACTAAAGATAAATCAACAAGGTTAGAAATTAATTTAGTGTAAAGTCTAATCTTGAACTTGTGTAAAGGATGTATCTTTACGAACAGTGAAAACATCTTTAAAAATACCATATGAAATTAGAAATATTAGAATCAAAAAAGGATAATAAAACTTCAACATTTTTTTATTGTAAGTTTAATGATTACACTTTCAGTTCTCTGGTGTAAAGTCAATACACTATCGAAAAGAATAAAGAAAATAGAAGAAATATAGTTAGCTCAAAATGATTCAGAAGATAGCAAGTAGATTAATAGGCAAACTGAAAGCATCATTTTTTGATTTATTGCCTATTATAGTTGTAGTAGCATTTTTTCAAATTGTAGTATTACAACAACCTTTCCCAAACCTGAAAGAAATTCTAGTGGGTTTGGTATGTGTAGTATTGGGCCTTATGCTATTTGTGGAAGGACTTGAAATTGGCTTGTTTCCCATTGGTGAGAATTTATCCTACACACTAGCCAAAAAAGGAAGTTTATTTTGGCTTTTATTATTTTCTTTTCTTTTGGGATTTTCGACAACCATTGCAGAACCCGCCTTAATAGCTGTTACAAAAGAAGCGGCAGAAATTGCAGTAGATTCAAACTTAATAACACATGAATTTGAAGTAGGTTATGCTTTTGGTTTAAGATTATCAGTAGCGATTTCTGTAGGATTAGCTATACTTATAGGAATTTGGAGAATCATTAAAGGTTGGCCTGTATATTATCTAATAATTGGAGGATATGTTATAGTTATAATAATGACCTTGTTTGCACCAGAAGAAATAATTGGGATTGCATTTGATGCTGGTGGTGTTACAACTTCAACAATAACGGTTCCTCTGGTAGCTGCTTTAGGTGTAGGTTTAGCTACTGTAATTGAAGGCAGAAGTCCATTAACAGATGGTTTTGGACTAATCGCTTTTGCATCGCTCCTACCAATGATATTCGTAATGGGTTATGGAATGCTAATCTTTTAGTTTAGGGATATGTTATATGAACTTGGAATTACTTTTTTAAATACTATTAGGGATGTTACTCCTATAGTAGTTTTAATTGCCGTATTCCAATTTTTTATTATTAAAAAATCTATTCCAAACTTAAAAAAAGTGGCACTTGGAGTTGCACTGGTAGTACTTGGATTAACCTTATTTCTGATAGGATTGGAAAAAGCCTTATTTCCATTAGGAGAACTAATGGCCACACAACTCTCAAAACCTGAGTTTGTCATTAAAACCTATTCCGGTTCTTTAGAAGATTGGCGGGCATATTACTGGGTATATATTTTTGCTGCATTTATAGGGTTTTCAACAACCATTGCAGAACCATCACTATATGCAGTAGCTGTAAAGGCAAGTGAAGTTTCTGGTGGTACTATTGGAACATTATACCTTCGTTTAGTAGTGGCCTTTGGTGTGGCACTAGCACTGGTTGTTGGTACATATCGCATTGTGGTTGGTGATTCTTTGGTTACTTATATCATGGTAGGTTACATAATTGTGATCATTCAGACTATATTTGTAAAAAAAGATATCGTAGCATTGGCTTATGATTCTGGAGGTGTTACTACCTCCACTGTTACTGTACCCATTGTTGCAGCTTTAGGATTGGGGTTGGCATCTGTTGTACCTGGCAGAAATCCAGCTTTGGATGGTTTCGGATTGATTGCTTTAGCAAGCGTTTTTCCTATGATTACAGTTCTCGGATATGCACAAATAAATGATTTAATAAGATATATAAATAAATTTAAAAAATTAAAATCATGAGATTTAATTTAATTGTAGGGTTCGTTGACCCTAATATAACAGAGAAAGTCATCAAGACAGCTAAAGAATCAGGTGCAACAGGTGATGTTATTATCCAGGGAAAAGGCACTGGTATAGAACCATCTAATTTCTTAGGCTTATCTATTCAAGACAAAACAGATATAATTCTTTTTGTGGTAGAAGAACATCATACAAAAAAAATTATGAAATCTGTTACCAAGGAATTTAATATTGAAAAGCCAGGAAACGGGATTTTATTATCGCTTAAAATTGACAGTGTTGCAGGTTTGTCTAAGCAAATTAAGAAAATTAGAGAAAATCTTAAAACAGAACAACTATAAATTTTATCATCATGGAAACTTTTAAAAAAGCAAAAGAGATAGCTTCTGACAAGTTATTTTATATTGACGGTTTGGCAAGTGTACGAGATGCAATTAAATTAATGAAGGAAAAAAATGTTCAGGCACTCATAATTCAAAAAAGGGACAATGCTGATGTAAATGGTATTGTAACTGTGAATGATATAATTAAAGGTGTTATTATTCCAAATAAAACGATTGATGAGGTAAGTGTCTATGAAGTTATGACAAAACCTGTATTTTCAATCTCAGCTCACCTAAACGTTAAGTATGTACCAAGACTAATGTATAATTACAATGTAAGAGTTGCCCCAGTTGAAGAAAATGGAGAATATATAGGAATTATTGACTATACCCAATTTCTGTTTACCGAGATTGTAGAATAAGAATTCTTCTTGTACGAAAGACAAAGGAGAACAACGAAGTTACAACAAAAATATAGTTCATGCCGCTGTTATCGGTACTCAGAATGAAATAGTAAATTTGAAAATACATATTCCTAAGAAACTTATTGAACAAGATGCGGCACACATCATATTCAAACCGTTAGCCGTCACACGGCACACACCCAGTATAATGAATTAGAATGATTGATTATATAGAACCGATAAAGACTTTAAGCAAATACATAAAAAACTATTGCATTGTTGAAATTGACAATTCAATGGACTATTTACCTTTTGAACGGGTATTCCCTCAAGGGAATGTAACTTTAGTTTTTCATTATGGTTCTCCTTCAAAATTTAAAGAAATAAATACAAATGAATATGTTGAATTAAATCTGGTAATTTGTGGACAACAGACCAGTTATTATGACCTGTCATTATCTGGAAAGACAAAAATGATTCTTATTGTTTTTGAGCCACATGGAGTTGAGCCTTTCTTTAATTTGCCAATTAATGAATTGCTAAACAAAAATCTTCCGATAAGGGACTTGATTAAAAATGAAGCTATTGTTTTAGAAGACAAATTGTTTAATGCCAAAAATAACAAACAACGAATCATACATTTAGAAAACTTTTTGCTCAAGAGAATGTTTATAAATAAGGACTTTGAAAGAGTTGAACATGCAATAAAAATAATTGAGAACTATAGAGGACAGATAAAAACTCAAGTATTAGCAGAAGAAGTATGCTTAGGAATAAAACAATTTGAAAGAATTTTCTCAAAACATGTTGGCGTAAATCCTAAGAAATTTACAAGCATCGTTAGGTTTCAGAATGTAATACAAATGAAAATGAATGATAAAAATGCAAATATGTATCAATTAGCATTTGACAATGGTTATTATGACCAGTCGCATTTTATACATGACTTTAAAAACTTAACAGGTCTGTCACCACGTGATTTCTTTCATGACCGAAAATAAAGACCAATTTTTACAATTTCTTAAACTGGGAGCATATTACTTTTGTCAGATAAAAATTGAATATTATGGGAAAAATAGAGTTAAAACATAAAGAAGTAGTAGACTTTTACACAAAAAACGCAGATGAAAATGTAGTTAAAAAGCTATCGAGATATTTCAAAGAAGGCCTAGATGCTTATGGCATTGACAAAGATAAATCAGTGGCTCAAAGAAAAAAATGGCTTTCAGAATGGGAAAATGATATGACCATTGAAGATTATCTGGATTTTGGAGATATGCTTGTTTCAACCGGTAAATATGAAGAAGCACATTGTGCTACCGAGTTTATAATATCGAAAAAAAATGAATTCACACCTGATTCTTTCGATAGAATTGGAAAATGGCTAGAAAATGGAATTCAAAACTGGGCAAATACAGATGTATTATGCATTTTAGTATTATGTGAGTTTGTTTATAGTGATATTATACAACCTAAAGACTTCATAAGTTGGACTACTTCTGAGTCAAAATGGAAAAGAAGAGCTGTTCCTGTAACATTTGTTGAAACGTGTAAAAAAGGACATAAACCAGAACCAATACTCTCTGTAATCGAACATTTAATGGAAGATAAAGAAGAAGATGTTCAAAAAGGATTAGGTACACTTCTTAGAGAAATTTGGAAAAAACAACCTGAAATAGCAGAAGAATTTCTTTTAAAATGGAAAGATAAATGTGGACGGAAAATTATTCAATATGCAACTGAAAAAATGAATAAAGAAAGTAAAGCAAAATTTAAAAAGACTAAAAAAAATAGAAACAATGAAGCAAACAAATAATAATCTGATTTCCTATTGTGGATTTTACTGTGGAGCGTGTCCAAAATATACAAAAGGACAATGTGAAGGATGCAAAGGAGATAGTCCAAAATGCGCAGTCGGATACAAATCCTGTCAGGTAAGACCATGTTGCATTGAGAATGGATTTAATTCATGTGCAGACTGTAATAAATTTGGATCAGTTAAAGATTGCAAATTATATAATCCATTTATGATACAATTTGGACAATTAATTACACGGACAAATCGTAGAAAGGGAATTGAAATGATACAAGAAAAAGGAGAAGTTGAATTTGTGAAATACATGATTGATAAAAATTGGGTGACAATTAAGACCGGAAAACAATAAAGCGCAGCAAACAACAAAAAATATAATACATGCCGCGTGTAGTAACACTTAGACAAAAAAGGAATAAATTTAAAGTATTAAAACCATAGAAACGTAATGAACTGAAGTGTGAGTAGGATGTATAATTAGTTTTATAATTCTTATCTACTTTGGTATCTGGGGTTTTAAGTATACAAGAATTCTTGAGGGAGGTTAGAAAGGTAATTAAACTAATAACAATATAACATTCTCCCTTCGTAAATTCAGCTACATATTTATATTAAATTGACTAATTTTGAGTGAAAAATTCACTTTAGATAATCCTGTATCTATTTAATGTTAGTCAGTATTTTAAGAATAGAACATCTATCAAACATAATTATTATTTTGATCCCATTAGTCTAATTAAGAAATGCTATCCATGAAATCTTTTAACCCTTTCAATGTTAACACTTTTGTTTTAAAGTTAAAACACACCACTGTAAGAAACTCAATCTTAAGTCTGCTTCTATCGCTATTGTTATTAATTTCAACATCATCCTGTGACAATAACTGTCCAGTGGCAGAATTAAACCTTACGTATATTGGACAAGCTACTGGAAAGGATGTGAGTTTAACCTATTACTTACAAGGGCCAGAAAAGGGAGAGGTAGTTGTACTACTTCCAGGAATGGGGCGTGGAGCGGATGAATTTAGTGAACTTGCTTATGCGCTGAATGAGGTTGGGTATCGTACTGTAGCTATACAACCTCGAGGTATTGGGAGAAGTGGTCCAATACTCACAAATCCATCGTATGATCAATTTGCAGAGGATGTAGCACTTGTCCTGAAAGATATTCCTGGAGGAATATATGGAGGAAGAGCACATATAATTGGTTATGAATTTGGAAATCGAATTGCCAGAATGTATGCAGTTAAATATCCGGAACATGTTAAATCGCTAATTCTTCTTGCCTGTGGAGGACAAAACGTATCTGATTCATCAACACTAACAAGTGCTACAAATACCATTAATAACGATTCTGAAGTATCTAATTCGGGATCGGTAAATCAAAACACAGATAGTTTAATTGATAAATCATCATCAACTTCACCATCAGATATTACAGATAATATCGATAACTTCTTTATTGATCTTGCAAAAAAAACAAGTAAAAACGATCCACAACATATTACCATATCTGGAATGACTGCAGCCTTTGCATATTGGCTCTCACCAACTGAGAGGGAACCATATGTTAAAAAAGCCTTCTTCGCCCCAATGTCAGAAGTTCCATATTACTGGATAACAGGATGGTATCGCGACACAGGATGGATGCAGGAAGCAATGGATGTAGACCACTCATCAACTTCAGCAGATTGGGTAGGTGGTGGTAATGCACCGATGTTAATATTAAACGGTGAATATGATGTTGCAGCTCCTGTAGCAAATGCAACTTATATGAAAGAAACATATCCGGATAGAGTTACTTGTTTCACTGTACCTAATTCAGGACATGCCATGCTTGCAGAACAGCCAGAATTTATAACCAATCATATTATCTCATATCTCAAAAAGAATAATAGCATCAGATAATTTATCTCACAGAAGTTAAAGATATATTAACCGTTTTATTAAGAATAATAGCTAGTTAAAACAATAATGAATTCTCTAACTATTACCTACTGATTCTTAGGTAAGTTGCGAAAATATAATTATTGAATAATCTACAATTGCTTTAGGGGAAGATAAATAAAATCCAACCCATATAAGCAAAAGCGTAACTTCCGTTCCTCTGAATTATCACATTATAATTATAAGCATTTTGATTTTTCCAGACCCTCACTCCTAGTCTAACGATGAAGCATTTTAATACTTAAACCCTTTTGAGCCGACCATCCTTCTTTATCAGTGAGGCTTATGAAAAAATGGTAATCACCTTCATCAAATAACCCATTTCCATTAACAAAAGGAATTGAAATAGAGATGTTGGTTTTATATTCAGATAGGCCATCATCAATGTCATAATCATCAATAAATAAAAATGGATTAACGGGTTCTTTATTTGGGTCAAGAATACATTCAGTAACTTCAGTACTATGCGAATGATGATCGAAATTATTATGTATACCGATACTAAACGAACCCAATTCATTATTATCAGTTAACAATATTCTCAAATTAAATGATTCTCCAAAATATAATGTATCGCAATTTATAGGAAAAGCATCTGAAAAACTATTGTCAATTTTAGGTTTTTCTGTATCAATATTATTATCCTTCTTACAGGAAGTTATCATAGATAATAAAAGCAATGAACAAACTATATACCAAATTGTTCTCATGGAATAAATAAATTAAAGCCCTAAAAGTCAAGGATTGTCAGGCTTGATTATTGTTAATTTTCAATTATTTGTAATTCAGCTTCTACACTACTTTGGTTACCTTCCATGTCGGTTACTATGAAGTCGAAATGATATTCGCCTGCTTCTGCCAAAGAATCAATTTTGGCATGTTCATGAAAAGTAGTGTTTTTCAATCCAGCATATTTGGTATAGGTTGTATCCAATTCCCATTCTTGATTAACATTAGTTTTATGATGTTCTCCTTCGGGGTGAATTCTTACCTGTACTATGTTTATCTTGCCCTCGGCAATAATATCTATATCCATGTGTAGTTCACCTCCTATTATAGCGGTATGATCGTTACCATGACTATCACCCTCACCAAGTTCATGGATAGTGATTTCAGGTTTTTTAGTTTCATCATCTTTTTTACATGAGGTGAAAAACAATCCTGCTGTTAAAGCAATTACAAATAGAATTAATCTTGTGTTCATAGTTTTAAAATTTAAGTGCCTGACTTGATGCCAGACGATGTTTACATTATTAATTTTGTTACATTTTTCCTGAAAAAGGTATAGAAACATTTATAATAAAATTTCTACCCGGCTCAGGAACATTTATTAGCCTATAATAGCTAGTATGATTAAAATATTTAGTGTTAAAAAGGTTTGTTACTTGCATGGAAATATTAATGTGTTGATTTTTAACAACAACATCCCCCCCCATTCCTAAATTAACTATCTGATATCCATCAGTTGTTTTTTCGGGTGGGACTATATTAGCTTGTGGAGCCGTAACCCTGTAATCAAAGGACAAATAAGCATTTTCAATAAATTTTATTTTTTGCTTATGATATTTTATATTGAAAATACCAGAAGGTGGTGGTGAAAATGGTAGTGTAAAACCCTTCTTAGCACCTGACATTTGTTCCGAATAAACATATTCACCTATAATCCCCAATTGCAAGGATTTAGATAGCTCATAATGTGCGTGAATCTCTGCTCCATATCTAAAAACTTGGCTTTGGGTATAATAGTATATCTGATTACCATTGCCATAAAGCCTATCATGTTCTGAAGTTGGGTTCAGATAAATAAAATTTGAAAAATAATTCAGAAATGGTGTTGTTCCAATTGCAAATCTTTTGGAGTTATACTCTATTCCTACATCAAGTTGATATGATATTTCGGGAGATAAATCGGCATTGCCCACTTCGTAACTAAAATGATGGTAGTTAACACCATTTGCTGCTAATTCTTTTGCAATAGGCATTCGGAAACTTTTACCTATATTTACCTTATATGACCAACTACCTGGGTTATAATTATATCCCAGCGACCATGTAGTATTTGAAAAAACTCTATTGATATTTCCAGCTCTCTGTAAATACTGCATAGTTGTATCGCCATTTTCAATAACTGGGGATGGAAACCAATCATGATATTCATAGGTTTCAATGCTTCCAAAGTCATATCGTAGCCCTGCTTGAATAATGCTATTATCAGAAAAACTGTACTTAGCAAAAATAAAACCACCAACATTGAACTGCTTGTATGCAGGAATTATAAAACCGCGTCCATCAATATGATTGTTCTGAAATTCACTATTTAGCCCTAAATTAAATTGGGTAAAATTTGATAATTGATATAGGAACTTCATATTTCCGGAATACACATATTTTTCAAATTGTCTTTCTAAGTCGGGATTAAAACCCAATGTATCAGGAAATGTAGCAGGCATATAACCATGTTGTACATAATGGTTCCATTCCTGCCTAAAATTTCTCTGAAAGCCTAAATCAAACTCAAGTTTCAATTTCTCCCATCTATAGTAACTACTATTTATGGCTTTTAAATGGTTAACCAATTGATAAGGGTACTGAATATCTCTGCTTGATTTATCATGCAAATCATAATCTACATTTCGTGGCTCTAATCCGTGCGCATTCGCAAAAAAACCGCTTTTACTAGCTATATTACTAATATAAAACTTGCTTTGAAACTGTTTTTGAATTATTCCAAACGAAAAATGAAGGTTCTGTTCCTTACCGGCTGTATTACGTAGATGATTTTTATATAAGGGCACACGATATGAATAAATATCAACAGAGTCTGTTGGAACTTTATAGTCTCCGTAATCAAGTATGGTTGCCCGAAAATCGGCAAAGAACCACTTTTTTCTACCAAACAACGAAATAGAAGTACCTAATAAATCATTGTTTGTTTTACCAGTTAATTCAACTGTTCCACCAAACGAGTTTTCAACAGGCAGCCTCCTATATTTCATGTCGATTATACCACCCATGGCATCTGAGCCATACATGAGTGATGCCGGGCCTTTAATGACTTCAATGGTACCCAAGGCATACTGGTCAATTTCAAGTCCATGGTCGGCACCCCATTGTTGAGCTTCGTGTTTAATATTATTTTCAACGACAACAACACGGTTAAACCCAAGACCACGGATAACGGGTTTGGATTGCCCCGAACCTATATTAATGGCAGAAACTCCTGGTAACCTTTCAATGGAATTCATTACACTACCACCAAGATTTTGCTTAAGGTAATCATCATTTACAATTTCAATATTGAGCGATTCTTCTTTTTTTCTTGTTTCTGCATAGTTATCTCTAACAACAACCTCTTGCAGACTAAGTGTAGAAACATCTAATTGAAACTTGTATTTTTTGTTTCCGGTAAGAACAATTGTATCAACAAGTGTTTTATAACTAACAAATGAGATTTCAATAGTATAATTGCCTTGTGATAAATTATTGATGATAAAATCACCATTGGAATCGGTTATTTTACCTCTATTAACAGGTAACAAGAATACGGATGCACCTACTAAAGGATTATTGTTTTCGTCAACAACAGTGCCTTTAAGTTCATTATGCATTTGCGCAAACGAGAAACTATAGATAATGACCATGCCAAATAAAAGCATGAAAAATTTGCTCATTTAGAATAATTGAGATTAATATACCTGAAAAATTTAAGAGAGTTGCTTACGAAATAATAACTGGTGGTGCCCTAGGTGGTATATCTGAAAAGACTTGTTTCCAATGTTGCGATTTATATAGGTCATAATAAACAAATGCAATTTCAGGAATATCTGAGCTAAAAAAGGAAATTTCTGGTAAATCATTTATCGAAAACTGATATACACAAATTGGACAAATATTCCCTTTATTAGATATGTTATCGATATTTATTTGTGATATATTGTCAGTTTCACTATTATAGCAGAACTCATGTTCGTATTTATCACCATGTGAGTGATGCCAAACTATATGAACACCATGAAATATGATGGGTAAAAAGAAAATCCCAAATAGTAAAAGTGCAATATGTTTTCTAAGATGAATCAATTATTTTCTTGTTTACAATTTGAACACGTGCCTTTAATTAATACCTCAGTTTCAATATCTGAATAACCATCGGGCAATTGATATTTTTGTATGGGGACTTTATCCATACATTGCACAGAATCACATGTATTGCAATAGAAATGTGCATGCTCACCTTTATGGGTTATTGTATTATCAAGAGCATATTTAACACATTGATTGTCCACAACAATTTTATGAATTATTTTATGTTCTTCGAGCGTTTTGAAAGAGCGGTAAAAAGTTGTTCGGTCATAATTACCAACCAGCTGTTCCCTAATTTCATTTTCAGAAAGGGCTTGTCTTGAGATCATTACGACTTCAATAATTCCTTCACGACAACTAGTTCGTTTAAGATTATGATTATTCAAAATATCAACAGCTTTCATAAATGCAAATATATCTCAAATGCAACAATGATGCAAATGTATTAACTTTAATTGAATAAACAATGATAAATGATTAGTAATATTCAAAAAACACAACTCCTTGGTCAAAAGGCAAACTACATAAACGCGATTTGGAATACAAAAAATTAACTTCTACACATAAGTTAATAACTATATAGCCGCAAGAAATCGACGGTTATAATATTGATATTCCATATAGATCTTTTGCATCGATAAGAATATCAACATATCCAAATAATGGTTTATTCAACCATAATTATGCTAAATTATTGACCTAGTCGCTACTGGATAAATGCTAGATATTGATTGTATCTAACATGCTAGCTAAAAGTAAAACTAAAGTAGCTCTTCTTTTAATTCTTAATACTTGTATTCATAAAGTTAAAATATACGGTGTATTAGTAGCTAATTTTAAACTACTTTTATAATCAAAATAAGGAGTGAGTTGAGAATGAGGTACACTATTAGTAGTACAAAGCTACCTATCAATTATTAACACGAAAAGTCTAAAAAATTGAACACTTTCAGTTTATTAAATCAGAATAAAGAACAGAGACATACTATACTTTCAGAAAGACTTCAACATATAAAGTAATAGATATGAAAGTAAACTTTAAAAATGGCAAAGTATTTTTAATAATCCTCCTATTTCTTTCATTCATTCTTTATTCCTGTGATAGTGAAGATACATCATTTAGAAATCCTAGTATACCCATAGAAGAAAGAGTTAGTGATTTGTTATCAAGAATGACACTCCAGGAAAAATTCTGGCAGTTATTTATGATTCCTGGAGACTTATCCGATGGAAAGGAAAAGTATAAACACGGAATATTTGGATTTCAAGTAGCTACAAAAGGAGAAACTGGAAAAGAAACAGAGCAATTACTTGAATACTCTGGAGGTGGAACAGCAAAAGAAACTGCCATATTAATAAATGATATTCAAAAATACTTCATTGAAAAAACCAGATTGGGAATTCCAATAATTCCTTTTGACGAAGCATTGCATGGATTAGTAAGAGAAGGAGCTACTGCCTTTCCACAATCCATAGCCTTGGCTGCTACATGGGATACTCTCTTAATGGGAGAGGTTGCCCAAGCCATAGCCATGGAAGCAAAAACAAGAGGCATCAGGCAAATATTATCTCCCGTATTAAATATTGCTCGTGATGTACGGTGGGGAAGAACTGAAGAAACCTATGGTGAAGACCCTTTTCTAACAACTCAAATGGCTCTATCGTTTATCTCCAAGTTTGAAAATTCAGGTGTAATAACAACCCCCAAGCATTTTATTGCTAATGTTGGTGATGGTGGTAGAGATAGCTATCCCATTCATCATAATGAAAGATTGTTGGAAGAAATCTATTTCCCTGCATTCAAAACCTGTTTTCAAAAAGCAAAAGCATGGTCTGTAATGACTGCATATAACTCATTGGATGGCAGGCAGTGCACAGCAAATAATTGGCTTCTAAATCAAAAGTTAAAAAAAGAATGGGGCTTTGATGGCTTTGTTATTTCAGATGCAGGAGCAACGGGAGGTTCAAATGTATTACACTTTACAGCGCAGAATTATACAGAATCAACAAAACAAGCTATAGAAAATGGTCTGGATGTTATTTTTCAAACCTCGTATGATCATTATCCATTGTTTATGGAGGCTTTTGAGAACGGAATGATAGATGAAACCACTATTGACAATGCAGTAAGAAGAGTACTACGGGCAAAATTTAAATTGGGTCTTTTTGAAAACCCATATGTAAATCCAGATTATGCTGAAGAATGGAATGGTACTTACAAAAATAGAGCATTGGCAAAAAAAGCTTCACAAGAATCTATTGTTCTACTAAAAAATGAAGATCAAACTCTTCCTTTTGATAAAAAAATTAAATCAATTGCAGTAATAGGAATTGATGCCATAGAAGCCAGGTTAGGAGGTTATTCTGGCCCTGGTAATAAGCCGGTTAGCATATTACAGGGTATAAAAAACAAAGTTGGAAACTCATGTAAAATTAATTACTCACCAGACTGCGGCAGAAAATCAACTGAATTTGTTACCGTTCCTGCAAATAACTTGTATCATAATAAAAATGGCAAACTGGAACCCGGGTTAGTAGGAGAATATTTCAATAATATTAACTTTGAAGGCAAGCCTGATCTAGTAAGAATTGATCCCGTTATTGATTTCCAGTGGACCTTGTTTTCACCCAATCAGGAGAAGATTAATTATGACTTCTATTCTGTAAGATGGACCGGTAAACTAATTGCGCCCCAAACAGGAAGTTTTAAGATCGGTTTAAAAGGTGATGATGGGTACAGATTGTATATTAATTGTGAATTAGTTATAGATAATTGGCGGAAGCAAAGTTTTCAGGAAATCACCAAAGAACACTTCTTTGAAAAAGGCAAAGAGTATGATATAAGAATTGAGTTTTATGAAACAGTGGGAAATGTATGGCTGAAATTAATATGGAACCTTGGTGTTGAACAAAAATGGAAAGAAGAAATCCGAAGCGCCGTTGATATTGCAAAAAAAAGTAGTGCAGCAATCGTAGTTGTTGGTATTGAGGAAGGAGAATTTAGAGATAGAGCCTTTCTTTCATTACCAGGACATCAGGAAGAGTTAATTAAAAAAGTAGCAGAAACCGGTAAACCCATAGTGGTTATTTTAGTAGGTGGAAGTGCCATTACAATGAGTAATTGGATAGTTAAGGTTCCATCCATATTAAATGTTTGGTATCCAGGTGATGAAGGAGGCAATGCAATATCTGATGTGTTATTTGGTGATTACAATCCTGCCGGACGGTTACCAATAACCTATCCCATACATGAAGCTCAACTACCATTATATTATAACCATAAACCCACAGGAAGAGGCGATGACTATATTAACCTAACGGGTAAACCTCTCTTCCCATTTGGTTTTGGGTTAAGTTATACATCTTTTAAATATACTGATGTAATAATTGACAAACCAACAATCTTATCCTATGAAACCACAGTAGTAAGATTTAAACTTACGAACATTGGTGAATATAACGGCGATGAAGTAATACAATTATATATTAAAGACCTGTTTGCATCAGTAGCACGCCCAATAATAGAACTAAAAGGATTTCAGCGTGTTCACTTAAAAAAAGGAGAAACAAAAGAGCTCGAATTTGTTATCACACCTGAACTACTCAGCATGTTAGACGAAAAAATGAACACTGTAGTTGAGTCAGGTGAATTCAGGATTATGATAGGTGCTTCATCAAATGATATTAGACTTCGTACTTCTTTGTATGTGAAGAATTAGTAATCTATAAACATAGATA